>WQXJ01000058.1 GCA_009784895.1 Micrococcales bacterium
CTGCCCCTCGGCTAACAACCCCCCAATTTGCGGCGACACCGAGCTTCAGCCCACTCCCCCCAACCTGCCCCTCGGCTAACAACCCCCCAATTTGCAGCGACACCGAGCTTCAGCCCACCGACCGCCGGCAAAACCTCGGTCTCGCCGCAAAGGGGGGCAAACGGTCGGCAGCGAATGTGTGCGACCATAGAGCACGTGCCACGCGCGGACGGCCGTTTGGGCCACGACCTAATTCCCGGTGAAAAGGCACCTCAAGACGCTTGCGGCGTGTTTGGGGTTTGGGCTCCAGGTGAAGAGGTCGCCAAACTGACCTACTTTGGACTGTACGCCCTACAACACAGAGGCCAGGAATCAGCCGGTATCGCCACATCAGACGGCGAAAAGATCCTGGTCTTCAAGGACATGGGCTTGGTTTCGCAAGTCTTCGACGAGGCGGCCCTTACCTCACTAACGGGGCATATCGCCATCGGGCATACCCGCTACTCCACCAGCGGGCGCTCTACCTGGGAAAACGCTCAACCCACTCTTGGGCCAACCGTGGGCGGTGACACCGTCGCCCTAGCCCACAACGGCAACATAACCAACACCGACGAGCTGGCCAAGGAGTTGGCCGCGCGCCAGCACAGGGCTCGTGCCAAGACAGAATCCAAGCCCACTAAGTCGAAACAGAAACCAGCCAACGCCAGCCCCAGCGGCACCAACGGAGCCAGTGTCTCAACCAGCGACACCGGCATTTTGACCGGTCTCTTAGCCGGCGACTTAGAGCATTCGCTCGAACAAACCGCGCGCAGCCTACTGGCAAATGTCGAAGGCGCCTTTTCGTTGGTTTTCATGGACGAGAACACGCTTTACGCTGCCCGCGACCGACACGGCGTCAGGCCGTTGTCCCTAGGACGACTGGAAAAAGGCTGGGTGGTGGCTTCCGAAACGGCGGCCTTGGACATTGTGGGCGCCACTTATGTTCGTGACATCCTGCCCGGCGAAATGGTCGCGATCGACTCTAAGGGCTTAAGGTCGTCAAGATTCGCCGCCGCCAAGCCCTCCGGCTGCATTTTCGAGTTTGTCTATCTTTCCAGGCCAGACACAATTATTGCTGGCCAGCTGATCAACCAGTCGCGCCTGGCCATGGGCCGGACACTGGCCAAAGAGCACCCGGTTGAGGCTGATTTAGTGATCCCGGTGCCGTCCTCGGGCACACCGGCTGCGATTGGCTACGCTGCGCAATCCGGCATCGAATTCGCACAAGGCTTGACCAAGAATGCCTACGTTGGCCGGACGTTTATCCGGCCGTCCCAAACCATCCGCCAGCTGGGTATTCGCCTCAAACTAAACCCCCTGGGCGCGGTCGTCAAAGGCAAACGCCTGATCGTCGTGGATGACTCGATTGTTCGCGGCAACACCCAGCGCGCCGTCATCCGCATGTTGCGCCAAGCCGGCGCTGCGGAAGTCCATGTCCGGATTTCCTCGCCACCGGTGATTTGGCCGTGTTTCTACGGCATCGACTTTGCCACCCGGGCCGAGCTGATCGCCCCTGGCCTGGGCGTTGATGAGATCTGCAAGTCGATTGAGGCCGATTCGCTGGGTTATATCTCGATCAAAGGCCTGGTAGAAGCGACGGGTTTGCCAGGTGGTGAGCAGTGTGCCGCCTGCTTCACCGGCCGCTATCCCATCAGAATCCCGCCTTGGGCCTTGGATGAAGGCAAAGAGCTTCAGGACGGTGCCGTGCTCGAAACGTCTGCCCAACGCCCAGATGGCCTGGCCCAATCGACGCCCGGCGGTGGTGCGGGGGAAGCCCTGGACCACCCGTGACGAAACCTGCCAGTGGCGCTGTTTCATTGCCCGATGACGGCTCCCGCCCAGGGGTGTTGGCCTCGCCTTCGGCATACGCCCGTGCTGGTGTTGACACCGAGGCTGGCGACCGCGCCGTTGATTTGATGAAGGCCGCCGTTGGACGGACTCATGGTAGTGAGGTGATGGGCCAAGTTGGCGGTTTTGCCGGACTCTGGGACGCTTGTGACCTGCGGAACTACGACCATCCCATCTTGGCAACCTCAACCGATGGGGTGGGCACCAAACTGGCCATCGCCCAGTCCATGGATGTCCACGACACCGTTGGCCGCGACCTGGTTGGCATGGTCGTTGACGACGTGGTGGTGTGCGGTGCGCGGCCGCTATTCATGACCGACTACATTGCCACCGGCAAGGTCCGCCCGGAAATAATCGCCACTCTGGTGGGAGGTATTGCCGCCGGATGCGCCGAAACCGGCACGGCCTTGATTGGCGGCGAAACGGCCGAGCACCCCGGCACCATGGCGGCCAACGAATACGACCTTGCCGGCGCGGGGGTCGGGGTGGTCGAAAAAGCCGATCTGCTGGGTGCCCGCAATGTCACTCAGGGCGATGTGGTGATTGGCCTGGCCAGCTCCGGGCTGCACTCGAATGGCTATTCGCTGGTCCGTTCGGTGGTGGCCAGACTGGGTTGGACCTATGACCGTCAGGTGTCCGAGTTTGGCCGCAGCCTGGGTGAGGAGCTACTCGAACCAACCCGTCTCTACACCCGGCCATGCCTGCGGCTGGCGGCCGCGCTGGGCTCCGGTCCAGACGGCGGACTGCACGCGTTGTCCCATGTCACCGGCGGGGGATTGGCCGCCAACCTGGCCCGCGTCATCCCCCGGGGCTTGGGCGCCGAGGTCTCACGGGCGGCTTGGACAGTGCCGCCGGTGTTTGATGTGTTGCGCCAGGCGGGCGGACTGTCTTGGTCTGATCTGGAACCAGCCTGGAACCTGGGTGTTGGCATGTTGGCCGTGGTGGCCGAATCGGCCGCTGGGGCTGCGCTCGAGTTGTTGGCCGAGTCAGGCCAACTGGCCGCACCTATTGGCCATGTGCTTGCGTTCGCCGCCCTTGACCAGGAGTATCAGGCGCGCCGGTCGGTCCCGGCCGATCTAACCGGAGGCGCCAAAGGGGTCCAGGGCGGCCAGGTGCTAATGGTCGATGTCTACTCCGCGGGCTAGCAGCGATTGGCCGATGCCGGCCCTTGCGTTTGGCTGTCAGGCTTCTTTGGTTTCCGGATCCCACGGTTCGTCTTCTGCGCCGTAGCGTTGGGCCCATGGGGGCCCTTGCGTTTGGCTGTCAGGCTTCTTTGGTTTCCGGATCCCACGGTTCGTCTTCTGCGCCGTAGCGTTGGGCCCATCGAGGCCCCTGCGTTTGGCTGTCAGGCTTCTTTGGTTTCCGGATCCCACGGTTCGTCTTCTGCGCCGTAGCGTTGGGCCAGTTCAGAGTATTGCTCTTCGTCTTTGTCGCCCACCGACCCTGATAGTTCGCGCTCCAAGGCTCGGTAGTCGGTGTCCGGAGTGTAGTACTTGAGCCGGCGAGCGACCTTAGTCTGCTTCGCCTTCTGACGGCCGCGCCCCATGTGCGTGACCCCCTTTAACGCTTAGTGTCGTGGCAGGCTCGTATGAGCGGCCCCGGATTTCCGGCATGATCGTATGGCCAGTAGATTACAAGATGATCCCTGGCCACGTCGAACCTAGGCGGTCACTTCGCCCCTCGCCCCCGCGACCCTGCCCCCCGCCCGCAGCGACACCGAGCTTTGACCCACACCCCCTTTCCGCAGCGACACCGAGCTTCTGCCCACACCCCCTTTCCGCAGCGACACCGAGCTTCAGCCGTCACCCCTCCGGCAAAACCTCGGTCTCGCCGCAAATTGGGGCCCCGGCCAGCCTTTCCGCAGCGACACCGAGTTGGCCCACGCTCTTTTCCGCGGCGACACCGAGCTTCTGCCCACACCCCCTTTCCGCAGCGACACCGAGCTTTGGCCCACACCCCCTTTTCCGCGGCGACACCGAGCTTCAGCCGTCACCCCTCCGGCAAAGCCTCGGTCTCGCCGCAAATTGGGGCCCCAGCCAGCTTTTCCGCAGCGACACCGAGCTTTGGCCACGCTCCTTTCCGCAGCGACACCGAGCTTCAGCGCACTCTGTTGCCCGACCCCTGTGGATAACGCTCAATTACGCCTGTGACCAGGACTTTTACCCCTCTATTTGGCACGCCGGATGGGATCGATGTCGGTGGTGTGTTGGACACTGGATCAATGACAACGGGGCAAGTGGACAACGACTGTCAAACCACGATGGACACAACCAATCAGACTGTGGAACACCTGCTGTCTGGGGTCTTCACGCGTCGGCAGTTACGCCAGGCCGGATGGTCGCGATGCCAGGTGGCCTACCAGGCCAAACACGGCTCTTGGCAACCGGTCGCGGGCAAGGCTTGGTGCCTAAGCCAGACCCGAATCAACCACGCCGCAGCGGCCAAAGCTGCCGTCTTGACCTGGGCCGATGGCGTGATCTGGGGGCCGTCTGCCCTCCAGCTGTGGATCCCGGACGCGCCTGTACCCAAACAAGACAATTTGACGGTGGCCATAACTATCTACCGCCGTGCTCAGGTTGGGCTGCGCCCTCACCACACCAGGCTGCTTCCCGAGGAAATCACCGGGCTAGGCGGCATTAGGGTCCAAGAGCTCCAGTCCGCCATAGTTGACACACTGCGCGACCTGCCGCTCGAACAAGCCAAGGAGTTGTTTGCCTGGCTTCTGACCCGCGGGCACATAATCCGGCATGCGTTCGTGAAGGTAGCGTCGAGGCGCAAGGGTTGGCGCGGGGCTCTGAGGCTGAACTATTTCAAGGACGAGGTGCTATCAAACGCGGCTTCAATCCCGGAACTGGACTGCCACGACATCCTGCGCCAATCGCTGGCAATGCCAACCGGATGGAGTCCCAACAAGCTGGTCAGGGCGCTCAGTGGTGAGGCTTTCTGCGTTGACGTGCTGGTCGAGGAGTTGGGCAAGATAGTCGAGATAGACGGAGCGGCCTACCATCAACCTGGCCTCGGCGGCAAGGACGAGCGACGTGATCGTCTGCTTCGAGAAGCTGGCTTTGACGTGCTGCGTTTGACCGCAATCGAGGTGATGTACAACAAGCCGGCCACGATCGAAAAGCTGGTCGAGTTCCTCTACCCAGCTGCCAAACCAGCCCACTTGGCGGACCTAGACAGCATTCAGCTGCCAAAACCGCGCTGGTGGCATCGCCACACACACCACAAGCCCAAGAGTCAGCCCAGACGCCGCCGGTCCCAGCGATAACCCATGCTTTCCGGCGAAGTCGATTGTCGGCACAGGCCCGCCCGGGGGTAAGTGTGCCAGTTCAGACCAATTGGCCAGCCCGGAAAACGGCCTGTACCTCAAGGTCATTGTCGGTCAAAACGAGATCGGCCCGCAGGCCACGGGCCAGCTGGCCCACCTCGTCGCCAAGTCCAATGATCGCGGCCGGCGTCGCTGAGGCCGCCCGGACCGAGTCACATAGGTCGACTCCGGATTGAGTCACGGTGCAGCGCAGCACATCCAATAGGTGGGCAGTCGAACCAGCGATTGAATTGCCCTCAGCCAGCCTGGCAACACCACCATTGACCTGGACGGTTTGGGTGCCCAGTTGGTAGATGCCGTCGGCCATGCCGGTTGCAGCCATCGCATCGGTGACCAGCGCAACCTGGCCTGAACCAACCAGGTCAAAAACGAAAGCCACCGTCAGCGGATCAAGGTGAACGCCATCTGCCACCAGCTCAACCGCCATCTCGCGGCGGACAGCGGCGGCCAGGCACGCCATTGCCGGCCCCGGATCGCGGTGATGGATTGGACGCATGCCATTGAAGAGGTGGGTCGCCGTGGGCCTGGAGCTCCTGGCGCAAGTCGATCGCCTGAGTTGCGCTCCGGCATCGGCCACGGACAAGTTCATTTCCTTGGCGGAGGCATCGGAGTGTCCAAACGACGGCACCGCACCGGCCTGAGCGATGGCCTCAACCACTCCGCCCGGTCCAACCGCACCTGGCAGCTCCGGCGCCAGGGTCATCGAGACAAAGTGTTCGCCAGCTAGGCGGCTGACCTGGGCGATCAGGTCGGCATCGGGTCGGGTCATCAGGGCCGGGTTTTGCGCGCCGCAGCGCGCGGCGTTGAGGAACGGTCCCTCAAGATGGAATCCGGCGACCTCGCCTGTGGCGGCCAGCGGGCTCAGAATCTCGAGACGTCGCAGCAGCTCAGACGGGTGATTGGTGACAAGCGAAGCGACCTGCGTGGTAGTGCCGTGCCGGCGGTGCTCGTCGACGGCGATTTGGGCCGCGGAGCTTGAGGCTGCATCAGGGAAGGACACGCCGCCACCCCCGTGACAGTGGATGTCGACCAGGCCAGGAAGGATCAGGCCATCCCAGGTGAAGGCCGTGGCGACGTCGGTCGGTGGGAACCTGTCAGCCTCGTCAACTGAGACAAATCGTTGTCCACGAACCTTGACAATGGCGTCTTCAACCAGCCCAGTGTCGGTGACCGCCCGGCCACGCACGCACCAGGCCTTGGAAGGCTCGACCGGTGGGGTTGGAACGGCGTGCACAGCCGCATCTTCCCACGGATTGACCGCCAAAGGCCGGGCCGCAGGCTCAGGTCCGGTAATCTCTAGGGCGGTGTTGGCGCCAAACCTGACGTCAGGCGCCAGATGGGAGAACCCAATGCCGGCGATCGTGCTAGTTGGAGCCCAATGGGGCGACGAAGGCAAGGGCAAGGCGACCGACTTACTGGGCTCAAAAGTCGACTATGTTGTCAAGTTCAACGGTGGTAACAACGCAGGTCATACGGTTGTCGTGGGCGGGCAAAGCTACGCTTTGCATCTGCTGCCAAGTGGCATTTTGACTCCGGGCGTGGTGCCGGTGATCGGCAACGGCGTGGTGGTTGACCTTGAAGTGTTGTTCCACGAACTAGACGATCTGGACCAACGCGGCGTTGACACTTCCCGCCTGCTTGTCAGCGCAAATGCCCATGTCATCGCCTCCTTTAACCGCACAATGGACAAGGTCACCGAGCGGTTTCTGGGACAGCGGCGGATCGGCACTACTGGTCGCGGCATTGGCCCGACCTATGCCGACAAGATCTCGCGGGTCGGCATTCGCGTCCAGGACCTGTTCGACCACGGGATTTTGCGCCAGAAGGTTGAAGGCGCCCTAATGCAAAAGAACCACCTGCTGGTCAAGGTCTACAACCGCCGTGCCGTGGCTGTGACCGAGGTTGTTGAAGAGCTCGAAAGCCTGGCCGAGCGATTGCGCCCAATGGTGGCAGACACGGCACTTTTGCTCAATCAGGCTCTTGACCAGGGCAAGACGGTTCTCCTCGAAGGCGGCCAGGCCACCATGCTGGACGTTGACCACGGCACATATCCCTTCGTCACCTCATCGAACGCCACCGCTGGCGGGGCTTGCACTGGCTCGGGCATTGGCCCGACTCGAATCGACCGGGTGATCGCGGTGATAAAGGCCTATTCAACCCGAGTGGGCGCCGGTCCGTTTGTGACCGAGTTGCACGATGCCGACGGCGAGCGTTTACGCGACATCGGCCGCGAGTATGGGGTCACCACGGGCCGGCCTAGGCGCTGCGGCTGGTTCGATGCCCTGGTCGCCCGCCACACCGCCCGCATCAACGGGGTGACCGATTTCGTTCTAACTAAGCTGGACGTCTTGACTGGCTGGGAGTCGATTCCGGTCTGTGTTGGCTACCGAATAGGTGACCGGGTCTATGACGAGTTGCCGGTTTCGCAAAGTGACATTCACCACGCCGAGCCGATCTACGAACAACTGCCCGGCTGGGACCAGGACATTTCCAGAGCTCGGTCGTACGCAGCACTACCGGCCAACGCTCAGGACTACATTCTGGCGATCCAGGATCTGGCTGGCGTGCGCGTTTCGGTGGTTGGTGTGGGCGCCGCTCGCGATGCGATCATCCAGCGCCACTCGCTGACGGACTAGTCACCCAAACCCCAATCGCAGCGACACCGAGCTACTGCACGCCTTCCCTTTGCAGCGACACCGAGCCAGTGCACACAGGCAACCGGCGAAACCTCGGTCTCGCCGCATGGGTGCAGTCCAGACCCTCAATTGCAGCGACACCGAGCCAGTGCACACAGGCAACCGGCGAAACCTCGGTCTCGCCGCATAGGTGCAGTCCAGACCCCCAATTGCAGCGACACCGAGCTAGTGCACACAGGCGACCGGCGAAACCTCGGTCTCGCCGCATGGGTGCAGTCCAGGCCCCCAATTGCAGCGACACCGAGCTACTGCACAAGCCCAAACCAGGTGGCGGAGTTCGCCGCCACGACCGTCGCGGTGTTCGCGCTGTCCGTCGCCACCGCCACCTCGCCCAACGGCCATTGATGCGGCAACCGCACCGGCTCATCGCCAAAGTTCACCACGCAAACCCCGGCGCCCCGGGTGAAAGCGAGGAGGCCGGCATCGGGCGACTCAAGCCAACCAATCGACCGCTCAGCGCCAAACACGATGCGGCGGCAGCGCAGCAACCGGCGGTTAATCCCAAGATGCGACTCCGGGTCAGCCTCCTGGACATCGCGCGCCAGCGCCCCAAAACTGGCAGGCTGAGGCAGCCACGGAGCCAGCCCACCGCTGGGGGAAAAGCCAAAGTTGGTTCCCTTCGCAGTCCACGGCAAGGGGACCCGGCAGCCGTCGCGGCCCAGGTCCGCGCCGCCCGAACGCCGCCAAATCGGATCTTGCCGGGCCGCCGGCGGTAGGTCGAGCACCTCCGGCAAGCCAAGTTCATCGCCCTGGTAGAGGTAGATCGTGCCGGGCAGGGCCAGCAGCAACCCGGTCATGGCCAGGGCTCGGCGCCGACCCAGCGCCTGGTCAACCGGTCCAACCCGCCGTGCGCCGGCCGCCAAGTCCCAGGAGGGTGGCCCAGCCGTCTGGTCGAGCAAGCCAAAACGGGTGGCCGGCCGGTGAACATCGTGGTTTGAGGCGACCAAAGCCGCGGCCTCGCCTTTGGCCAAATACTGCCCAATGCCGTCTCGCACCTCGGCGGCATCCCAGGGCTTGATCAGCAGGTCAAAGTCGAAGGTCTGGTGCAGCTCGTCCCGCCGCGTGTAGGCAGCCTGGGCCTGGTAGCTGGTGACCCAGACTTCACCGACCAAGTAGCGTTCGGGCCGGTAGCGGCGAGCGATTTGGCGCCAGCCTGTGTAAATCGCGTGGACCGGCGGTTGATCCCAAGCCACCTGGTGGGCATCCGGAGCACCGGGATGGCCACCGGAACAGGGCCAATCCGGCAGGCCCGAGGCCTTTGCCAGGCCGTGGGCCACGTCAATGCGGAAACCGTCGGCGCCGGCGTCGAACCAAAAACCGAGCACATCCGCAAATTCCCTGGCCACCTCCGGATTAGCCCAATTGAAATCGGGCTGAGTTGAGTCGAAAAGATGTAGGTACCACTGGCCGGTGGGGTCGGCCGCGGCCCGCGACCAAGCCGGCCCGCCAAAGACCGACTGCCAGTTGTTCGGCTGGTCACGGAAGTGGAACCGGGCCCGCTCCGGCGAACCGGCCGGCGAGTTGATGGCCTGCTGAAACCAAACGTGCTGATCGGAACAGTGGTTTGGCACAAGGTCGAGAAGCACTTTCAGGCCCAGCTGGTGGGCTTGCCCGATGACGGCCCTCAGGTCGTCGTTGGTGCCGTAAGCCGGGTCAACCTGGCGATAGTTGGCCACGTCATAGCCGTGGTCGTGTTGAGGAGAGACGTAACAGGGGTTGATCCAGATCGCGTCAACGCCCGGGTCAGCGATGGTTTCCAGCCCTTGACGCAATCCTTCAAGATCGCCAATCCCGTCTCCGTCGGAGTCCCTAAAGGATCGAAGGTAGACCTGATAAACCACGGCGTTGTGCCACCAAGGGGCGGACAAAGGCGTTGGCTGCATCGCTTCGAGCCTAGGCGCTTGGCCACAAAGCACTGGACATCTTGACCATTTTTCAAGCTGACCCGTTCGGCAGAGCGCAAGCGGACTAGGCTGTATGGAGGCGATAGGCGCCCTAGGGCGCGGCCTTGGTCGGCTACGGACGCAGCGCCCTGTTTTAACGACGGCGCGCTCCCCGGTGTCGACTTGGCCAGCGCCGCATCTGAACAACCGACGGAAGGTTTATGGGAAATGACCGTTGCTGACACCTCAGTTGCCGCCATTGCCGCGACAGCTCCAACTAAGAATGCCAAGCTCATCAAGTGGGTCTCTGACATTGCGTCCAAGACCAAGCCCGCTGAGATCGTCTGGGCGGACGGCTCGGAAGAAGAATGGACCCGTTTGACCGACGAGATGGTCGCATCCGGTCAGATGATCAGGCTCAACCCAGCCAAGCGCCCCAACTCATTCCTGGCCCGGTCCTTGCCTTCCGACACCGCTCGGGTCGAGTCGCGTACCTACATTTGCTCAAAGAAGGAAATCGACACCGGCCCAACCAACAACTGGATGGACCCAACCGAGATGCGTGGCATCCTCGACGGACTGTTTGATGGCGCCATGGCCGGTAGGACCATGTTTGTGGTGCCGTTCTCGATGGGCCCGCTGGGCGGCGCGATTTCTCAGCTGGGCGTTGAGGTGACTGACTCGCCGTACGTTGTTGTCTCAATGAAGATCATGACCCGCATGGGCACGGCCGCCCTGGATCTGATCACTGAGGACGTCGACTTTGTGCCTTGCGTCCACACAGTTGGCTATCCGCTGATTGACGCTGCCGGTAATGCCCGGCCGGATACCACCTGGCCCTGCAACGACGAGAAGTACATCACTCATTTCCCAGAGACCCGCGAGATCTGGTCTTACGGGTCGGGCTACGGCGGCAACGCGCTGCTGGGCAAGAAGTGCTTCGCGCTGCGCATCGCCTCGGTTATGGCCAAGGACGAGGGCTGGATGGCCGAGCATATGCTCATCCTCAAGCTGACCGGCCCAGAGGGCAAGACCTCTGTTGTCACCGCTGCTTTCCCCAGCGCTTGTGGCAAGACCAACCTGGCCATGCTCGAGCCGACCATTCCTGGTTGGAAGGTCGAATGCGTGGGCGACGACATCGCCTGGATGCGCCAAGGCCCCGACGGTCGGCTCTATGCCATCAACCCGGAGGCTGGCTTCTTCGGAGTGGCCCCGGGCACGTCGATGTTCACCAACAAGAACGCCATGTTGTCCATGACCGAAAACTCGATCTTCACCAACGTCGCCATGACCGACGATGGCGATGTCTGGTGGGAGGGCATGACCGACGATGCGCCAGATCACCTGATCGATTGGCAGGGTAACGACTGGACTCCGGCTAGTGAGGCCCCGTCCAGCCATCCCAACGCTCGCTTCACCGCGCCGGCCGGCCAGTGCCCAATCATTGCGCCCGAGTTCGAAGACCCGGACGGTCTGCCGGTTGACATCATGCTGTTTGGCGGCCGCCGCGCTTCGAACGTGCCGGTTGTCAACGAGGCTCGCGACTGGGAGCATGGCGTCTTCGTGGGCGCCTCGGTCTCATCAGAACAGACCGCCGCTGCTGAAGGCGCCGTCGGCTCACTGCGCCGCGACCCGTTCGCCATGCTGCCGTTCTGCGGCTACAACATGGCCGACTATTGGGGCCATTGGCTCAACATGGGCAAGAAGCTGGGCGACAAGGCACCTCGCATTTACCAGGTCAACTGGTTCCGCAAGAACGCCGCTGGCAAGTTCCTGTGGCCGGGCTTCGGCGACAACTCGCGTGTTCTGGCCTGGGCCGTGGGCCGCGTTCAGGGCACCGCTGGCGCCGAAGAGACCGCCATCGGCAACCTGCCGCTGCGCGCCGAGTTCAACGTTGCTGGCCTTGATGTGACTGACGAGCAGCTCGATCAGCTCTTCTCGGTCAATCCGGATGCTTGGCTAACGGAATGCGATCTGACCGAAGAGTACTTCGAGATGTTTGGCGACCACTTGCCGCCGGCCATGACGGCGCAGCTGGCTGACCTCCGCAAGCGCCTGGAGGCTGCCAAAGCCTGAGTCTGTTAATCGCCTTGGCTTGGCGCTAAGGCTTGAGTGTCCGATGCCGGCCCTCGCCCCTAGTCACAACGGTGCGGGCCGGCATCGGTTTACTTAAGCGACGCGGCTGGCCCAGGCCTGACC
>WQXJ01000059.1 GCA_009784895.1 Micrococcales bacterium
CCGCGCGGGACAGCACGGCATCGAGTTCACCCCACACCGGACAGCACGGCATCGAGTTCACCCCACACCGGACACTGAATCTGTATTACCCCAGGTCGGTACCCAACCACTGTCCGGTTTCGCTCAAAGTCGATTCGTTGTTGTGCGGTTTGGAGCAAACTCGATCGAAACAGCCCGGCCAACCACCATCGAGTACCCCCAAGACGGGCGAATTCCCTGGCAGCCGCGGCCAAGACTTCACATAGCTCGCGCGGTTGCGCCCCAGAGGGAGGCTGGACAGGTTGTGGAGGCGTGGGGCACCACCTGGGCTGTGTGCCCAAGACGCGCAGATTCGACGTCACCAACAGTTGTGCGCCACCGCGCACCGCCGCCAGTGCATGCCGGTCCTTGGGGTCGCCTGTCAACGCGGATTCGAGGGCTTGGCGGATCCATCCGCCTGCCTGGTTGACACAAAGCCGTCAATGTCGCCCGGAATCGTTGCCGAGTCTGCCAGCAGCTCCGTCATGGCGGTGTCCCGCTGAGTGGCCATGGCCCGCCAGTATGCAACGACAACGGCCGGCTTCAGCCGACGATGGTTGGCCGCCCTGAAGCGCTTGGGCCTGCCCTAAGGCGGGCACACGGCATCGGACACGCAGAGCTCCGACCCAGGCGAGAAACCTATGGCCGGCCTTGAGCCCACAGCACTTGGCCCCGAATCTGTATGAATCAGGATGATTGGCCGATTCATACTAATTCATACAGATTCGAACAAGGAGCGAAGTGAATGCTGGTCAGCCCTTACAAGCCGGGCGGTACGCCCGTACACCTGGCCGGCCGGAGCCGAGAGTTGGGGGCGATCCGCGACTACCTTTCGCCAGTTGTCGCTCATGGACATAAGGCCGACGCCCAGTTAGTGCTGCACGGTCCTCGGGGAATTGGAAAAACGTCGGTGATGGCGGCTGCGGCCCAAGCGGCCCAGCAAGTTGGTGAGCAACCATTGGCGCGCTCAGCACGTCCATGGCCAGGTAAACAGGGGTTTCAGCGTGCTGTACGTGCCAATGATTCTGGTTCGGTGTGCTGTACGTGACACCATTTCGCCCTGAGCCCGCCATCGGCGCTCCGCTGTCAGCTACCATCCCCGCTTGCCTGCGAGCCACAGCCGACGGGCTCAAAAGGGGTCGAGGCACCAATGATCTGGCCGCCAAACGGTGCTGGCCTCGCCGACAGGGTCCGCAGTCCTGGTCACTGAGATGCCAAGGGTCCCAGAAACTAGTGTGGCTAGAAGATGGCTATCCCGGCGGTGCCTGACATGCCGTCCCAGTCTTTGCTGCCAAGCACAATGTGGGTACCGGACACAACGCAGAGGTCCGAGTATTCGCCAAGTGCTGCAACTGTCCATTCCGGCTTGCCCGGATCATCAAGCGAGTAGCGCGCGAAATCGCCTCCATCCATCCAGACATAGACCCAGCTGGGGCCAAGTAGCGCCAGCCAGGCTTCGTCACTTAGCCTGGCCCAATCAGCCACTGATTCACCGGACTCCGAGTGCCAAATGGCATAACCGATGGAAGGATCGCAGTCCTGATAACCGCGTTCGTCTGGCGGGCCGCAGGCCAGGGCAGCCGTGTAGCCACCGCCCAAAGGTTCGTACCGGCTTAACTTTTCGGTCTGGGCCAGGGTGTCTGAGTCGCCTGCTTTGGCCAAGACAAAGCTCCCATCGCCCCAGGCGGCGTAGACTCCCGGAGCCGTCAGCGCGGTAGACCATGGTCCAAGGTCAGCGATGCCACTGGCCTGCCTCAGCTTGTCAAGATCCGGTCCCGTGGCCTGGGCGGTGTAGAAGTCACCCCTGGGCGCCTCCGAGCCATCAGCCACATTCAGATAGACTGATTCCTCGGTCTTTTCGCAGCTCAAGGAAGCGCTAACCCATGGATAGCAGATCTGAATGGTCGAGCCTTGAGCATCCCAGGAGATGGCGCCACGGTCCCACCGTACGTCGTCAAGTAACACGCTGGGGGGAGCCCCCCAGCCGGATTCGATGGGTTTGGTCCAAACCGGCTCGCCGTCCAGATCTGCCGGGTTCAGGGCAACAACTTGCCGCATAGTGTCTGCGGGCCGGTCCGAGTCGTCTGAATTTTGGGCCACCACAATCCGATTGCCCTTGGCGTACAACACTGTGTAGTCGCCAACAAACCCGAATCGACCGGTATCAGTCAACTGTTTGATTTGGCCGGTCTTGGCGTCCAACAAAGCCAGCTCAAGGCTGTCGGTGTCCCAGTTCCAGGCGCCGACCAACCAGCTGCCAACGCCCAGGTCGACCGGCGGTGTTTTTCGCATGCTGATTCCAGACCCGGCAATATCCTTGATAGTCCAAATGGGCTCATTCTTGTCGATAGAAAACGCCGTCAGCGAATAGGCGTCGTCTAAATCGGCACACATCACGGCCAAAACGTCGGGATCCCTGGTGGCAAAAACCCGGGCCTCGGCCGCCTCACCCGGACAAGTCCAGGTCTTAGGAGATGGGTTCTTGATGTCCGGTGTCGCCACCCACCAGGAGCCACCGCCCGCACCACCGCTACCCCCGCTGCCGAGAATGGCCTGGCGGAAAGACGGCACGCCGAAGGCAACAGCCGACCCCACAACCAGGACGCCGACCACGGCCAGCGCAACTGGCAGCAGTTTGCGCCGCCGTTTGGTTGCAGGTGATGTTCCCCCACCGGCACCAGGGGGCGGCATTGTGCCCTGCGGGACACCGGGACTTGGCCTAGTTGCCTCTCCCACCGGAGGACCGGATGCTGTGAATGCGGGAGCGACACTGGCCGGCGAGGCCTGCGGCAGAGGTGAGTCAACGCCATCGGCCGGCAGGACCTGCGGCGCAAGGGGCGGTTGAGAAGTGGCGGGAATCTTGGGCGGATGCGCTGGGGTGGCGTCTGTTTCAGGTGGCTCCGAGTCACCCGGTGGAGCGGCGGCTAGAGCGGCGGCTGTTGGACTAGCAGCGGGGGGGGGGTATCGGTGCTGGACTGTCCGGTCCCTTTGGGACCAGACAGTAGATTCTGGCCGCAGCTGGCGCAGAACCTGGCACCACTGTGCGCCGTTCCGCACTGTGGACAAATCGGCATTGCGACATCCTTTCGAGTCGGTTTTGAAGCGATCAGGACAGCCACCATGTTAGCGATCGGCCTTAGGTTGTCGGGGCCATCTGCTAAGCGGGCACTTGGCAACGAGGTACCCCGCATTGGCCTGCCGGGGTCAAACCTTTGGCCCCTTTTTGGACAAGAAGCGAGGCCGAGACGACACAAAGGGACCTGTCAGATTCCGGCGACAGGGTTCACGGCAATGCCGCGGCCAAGAACAAATGTTCCCCGATTGCCAACAGGGTCTGTAGGCTAGCGCCGTGCGCTACTACCTAGATGGAACCGTGATTGTGCGGGCCGTGGGGGAATTCCCCGAAAGCGAGGAGTTGCGTGCTTGGCTAGCCGGCCACGAAAAAGAGGCTGTGACCTCGGTGTTGGCCCGCTGGGAGGCCGGCGAAGAGCTCCTGGTGATGGACCGCTCACACCGCATGCGGCTCTACGACCAGCTCGGTGGCATTCCCCAGATCCCCATCTCCGGCCGGGCCCTGGAAATCGGTTCCTACGCAGTGGCGGCGGTGTCACCGTATTCAGCTCTGCATGTTGGCCTGGCAGCAGCCGAAGAATCGGTCAGCGTCATGTTGACCTATTCGGCCGAGGTCGCCTCAGCCGCTCGGCTCTACGGGCTGCGCGTGGTCTCACCTGGGCGCGACCCGGGCTGGTACCTCGGATAGGCTAAACCCCCAGGAGGGTTGCCGGAGCGGCCGATCGGGACGGTCTTGAAAACCGTTGACGCGCGCAAGCGTGTCCGTGGGTTCAAATCCCACACCCTCCGCTTTTCAAGTCGCAGGATCTTGGAAGGACCTTGGGGATGCACGCGTATGAGGTAGCCAGCGAAGAATTGCTGGCTGAACTCGGCACTGACCCAGAGGTTGGTCTGCCCAGCGACGCGGTCGCCGCCAAGCTCCGCCAGCATGGCCGCAACGAATTCGACGAGCAGGCCACCGAAGGCATTTTGGCCAAGATCCTGCACAACCTGCGCGAGGTCACCACCATCATCCTGCTGGTGGCGGCAGCGCTGTCGCTGGTGATGGCGATCTACGGCTCGAAGGACTTGATCGCGTTTTTCGTCATCTTTGGCATTGTCGTGCTGAACATGACCCTTGGCATTACCCAGGAAACCAGCGCGGAAAAGTCGCTGGCAGCCTTACGCAATCTCAACAGCCCAACCACTCTGGTGCTGCGCCAAGGTCTGCGGGAAGAAATCAACTCGGCCGATCTGGTGCCCGGCGACATTATTTTGATCTCATCAGGCAACTTGATCTCAGCTGACGCCCGTCTACTCGACGCCACCGACCTGACAGTCGACGAATCGACTTTGACCGGTGAGAGCGAACCCTCGGAAAAAAGCGCCCAGGCGCAGCTCAGCGGCAAAGTGGCGGTGGCTGACCAGGCCAATATGGTTTTCGCTGGCTGCCTGGTAACAGCCGGACGGGCCACCGCAGTGGTCACCGCCACCGGTATGGACACCCAGATGGGCCATATTGCCGGCTATTTGGGTGACACCCAGAAACTGAAGACCCCGCTTCAGGTCAGGATCGACAAGATCGGCAAGGTCATTTCGCTAATTGCCCTAGCCGCCGCCTTGACCATGCTGGCGGTCGGCTTCAAACGGGGCGAACCGCTAATGGAAATGGCCTTAGTGGCCATCGCGGTTGGTGTGGCGGCGGTGCCAGAAATGCTGGCCCTGATTGTCACCTTGACCTTGGCTTATGGCGTCACCCAAATGGTCAAGAAGAACGCCCTGATCAGGAAGCTGCCGGCGGTTGAGACCCTGGGTTCGACCTCGGTTATCTGCACCGACAAGACCGGCACTTTGACCCAAAACAGGATGCGGATTAGGCGCCTTTGGTGCCAGGGCGGCCAGGTGGCCGATGTCGAAGCGGACTTCTCTGAGGCCCAGACCGCCTTTATGAACAAGTTTGCGCTGGTGGTCAACGCCGTGGCTGAAACCCAAGCCGATGGCGAGGTTAAGATCATCGGCACACCGACTGAGGCGGCCGTCATCCACCTGCTGCAGCAGAAGTCAGGCTCTAAGGCGACCCTCGAGGCCGAATACCCCAGAGTGGCCGAGATCGCCTTTTCATCTGAACGCAAAATGTCAACTTCGATCCACCAAGACCCGGCCGGCGGCTACCTGGTCTTAACCTCCGGCGCCTTCGACCGGGTGCCGTTCGCCGCCACCACCACGGACCAATTGGACCGGCGCCAAGCCGTTCACGATGCCTTTGCCAAAGACGCCTTTCGCATCTTGTCACTGGGTTCAAAACACATCGACCAGCTACCGGCCCCTGATCAGCTGGGCCAAGTCGAAAAAAACCTAGTGTTCGAAGGCATTGTCGGCATCATGGACCCGCCGCGCGAAGAGGTCGCCGCCGCCATCGCCAAAGCCCGTAACGCCGGCATTCGCACCATCATGATCACCGGCGACCACGCCGCCACGGCCGAGGCCATTGGCCGGCAGATTGGCCTGATGGGGGAGGGCGGCCAGGTCATCACCGGCCTAGAGCTAGAGGAGATGAACGACGAAGACCTGATTGACTCCGTCGCCAGCTTCTCCGTCCACGCCCGGGTTTCGCCCGAAGACAAGATCAGGATTGTTGAAGCCTGGCAGGAACACGACGAAGTGGTCGCCATGACCGGCGACGGCGTCAACGACGCCCCGGCCCTCAAAGCCGCCGATGTCGGCGTGGCCATGGGCATCGCCGGCACCGAGGTCTCCAAATCTGCCGCCGACATGATTTTGACGGACGACAACTACTCCACCATCGTGGCGGCGGTCGAACAGGGCCGGGCCGTTTTCACCAACATCCGCAAGACTGTCTACTTCCTGTTGACCTGCAACTTCGCCGAGATCATCATCATGTTGGGGGCGTTCCTAACTGGCTGGGGGCTGCCGCTAACCCCAATTATGTTGCTGTTGATCAACGTGGTCGGTGACGGCATTCCGGGCCTGGCCCTGGCCCGCGAAAAGGCCGAATCCAGAATCATGCGGCGCAAACCGATTGGACGGGATGAGTCACTTTTCTCCGGGCTACAGCCGGTCATCGCCATGCAGGTGATGGGGTTCGTGGCAGTGGGTTGGGTGGCCTTCTACATCGGCTCGACCATCCACCTGTCAACGGCCCAGCCGCCGTCCTACACCCTGGGCCAAACACTGACGTTTCTGGCCTTAGGTTGGACCGCCATCCTGCACATTTTCACCGTCCGCTCCACCCGTTCCATGTTCACCAGCCGTTTTTCTGAGAACCCGCGCCTGGTTGTCTCCGCCTTTGCCATGGTGGCCCTATTCGCACTGTTAGTCCTGGTCCCGCCGCTGGGTCAGGTTTTTGGTTTGGTGCCCCTTTCGCCCTGGCATTGGCTGATCGCGATTGGGCTATGCCTAGTGCCCAGTGTGGTGGCGGAGCTAAACAAAGCCTTCCGTCTGGCGCTGGAAACTCGCCAATACCGCAACCGTTTGGTCCACCACACCAACCACGGCTAGGCCTAAGTCCGCTGGTCCCCATTTGACCGCCGCACAACAATCCAGGCCAGACCAGGTAGCCTTAGTGGCTACAGCGTTTGACCACCAACGAGCAGGAGGCAGCCGTGCCCATTGGCAAGGTTAGGTTCTTCGATGAGGAACGAGGTTTCGGCTTCATCGCTAGTGAAGACGGCGCCGACGTCCACATGCGTGGCTCGGCGCTGGCGCCAGATTCCGAGCCGCCCAGGCCTGGCGCCAAAGTCGAATTCGAAGTAGTCGACGGCAAAAAGGGCCCTTCAGCCATGAGGGTGACGGTGCTGTCTCAACCGCCCACCGTTGCCAGGGGATACCGCAAAAGCCCCGAAGACATGGTGGCCATCATCGAAGACCTGATCAAGCTGTTGGACAAAACGTCCAACAGCCTGCGACGCGGCCACTACCCTGATCGCCGCGAAGCGGCGCCGGTGGCCAAAGTGCTGCGCGCCGTGGCTGGAGACCTCGAGGGGTGAGTGCCGCCAAAGCCAAGCCAGCCACCACTGGCAGCCCAGCGGCCAAGCCCAGGGCCGGCATCGGGCAAAAGGCAAAAAGAGTCAAAACTGACACCATTTTGACCAACCTGGCGGCCCAAGACCTGGCCCGGGTGGCGCTGGAAGAAGTGGCCCAAGCGCAGCATATTGGCGACTTCATCGACTTTGTAATGGAGGACGAGCGTCTGGCGACGTTGCGCTTTGCCTGCCAACTGCCCGGATATGCCGGCTGGCATTGGGCTGTGACAGTGGCCCGGGTGCCCCGGGCGCGGCGGGCCAGCGTCTGCGAAACCGAACTTCTGCCTGGCCCGGCCGCCCTGGTGGCGCCGGCCTGGCTGCCCTGGGCGGACCGGCTCCAGCCTGGCGACCTTGGGCCGGGCGACGTCTTGCCGCATGTCAACGAAGATCCGCGCTTAGAGCCTGGCTACACCGACACTTCCCAAGATGCCGACCAAGTTGAACTGTGGGAGTTGGGCCTGGGCCGGGCCCGGGTGCTCTCGCCCGAGGGCCGTGACGAGGCCGCTTCACGCTGGTACGACGGTGCGGCTGGACCGGCCGCCGCCGAGGCCGTGCGCGCTACTGCCCGCTGCGCCAGCTGCGGCTTTTCCATGCCCCTGGCAGGGTCGATGCGTGGGCTGTTCGCGGTTTGCGCCAACCGCATGGCCGGTCGCGACGGGCAAGTGGTCTCGCTTGACCACGGCTGCGGCGCGCATTCCGAAACCGACGTGGCCCGGTCATCAACCCGCTGGCCGGAAAACGCCCCCATGGTCGACGACTCGAGTTTGGTGCCGGTTCAATTGCACGATGCCGAGGAGACGGCCGGGTCGTAGAGCCGGGCTTTAGTGGTGGTAGCCTGGCGCGCCCAGGCCCAGGCGGCGGTCAGCGCTAGTGCTTGGCCCGCC
The DNA here is from genome assembly GCA_009784895.1 of Micrococcales bacterium. NCBI lineage: Bacteria > Bacillati > Actinomycetota > Actinomycetes > Micrococcales > Micrococcales bacterium. The sequence goes on from WQXJ01000059.1 coordinate 7,997, forward strand.
AGGAATGGCGCGAATAGATCACGCCGACCACACCTAGCACCAACCCGACCAGGCAAACCCAAAGCCAGCGGCCAACCGGCTGGTCAAAGCCCCAATAGAGGATGGCCAAGACGGCCAGGGCCAGCGCCCACAGGCCGGTGCCAAGGCCAAAAAGCAGCGGGTGGTTGATCTGCACCGGCGGCGGTTGGTTTGGCATGCCAACCACCCTACGACAGGCCGGCAGCAGGCTGGTTGCGGCAAGGCGCAATGGTCTTGAACACTTCCCCCAAGGCCCCCCGCCAGAGGCGATGAATCTGGAAGAATTTTGGCCATGGCAAAGACCCCGGCGCCAACGCAGGCGCAGCCCCTGAGCGCACTCGACCGCTACTTCCACATCACTGAACGAGGATCAAGCATCTGGCAGGAGGTGCGCGGTGGCCTGGTGACCTTCTTTGCCATGGCCTACATCCTGGTGCTGAACCCAATCATTTTGGGCGGGATTCCCTCCGCCCAGGGCACTTTCATTGGCGGCACGGCCAGCCCGGTCGAGGCTATGCCCCTGGTGGCGGCCGGTACCGCCCTGGTGGCCGGCGTGGTTTCGATTTTGATGGGGGTGGTGGCCAGATTCCCGCTGGCCCTGGCCGCCGGAATGGGCCTGAACGCCGTGGTCGCCTTCACCCTGGCCCAGAAACCGGAGATGTCCTTTGCCGATGCCATGGGTGTGATTGTGCTGGAAGGCATTTTGATTCTGATCCTGGTTTTGACCGGTTTTCGAGAGGCCGTTTTCAACGCCGTACCAGGTCAGCTCAAAGTCGCTATTGCCGTGGGCATTGGCCTGTTCATCGCCTTCATTGGCTTTGTCAATTCTGGTTTCGCCACTCCGGCCCTTGGTACACCGGTCCAGCTAGGCGACGGTGGTTCGCTAAACACCTGGCCGGTGATGGTCTTTGTCATTGGCCTGCTGCTGGCCATCGTGCTGATGGTGCGCAAGGTCCGCGGCGCCCTGCTGATCGCCATCCTGGCCTCCACCGTCTTGGCTGTGATCGTCGAGTTGATCGCCAAAGTCGGCCCCCTAGGTACCGGCGACAACCCAGCCGGTTGGCGGCTAACCGTGCCGGAAATCCCCAAAGAATTCAATTTGCCCAACTTTTCCATCCTGGGTGACTTTTCGCTGTTTGGGGCTTTCAAACACCTTGGCATCGTGGCCCTGATCCTGATGGTCTTCACCCTGATGCTGGCCGATTTCTTCGACACTATGGGCACCATGGTGGCGGTCGGCGCCGAGGCCAATCTGCTAGATGAGCAAGGCAACCCGCCTAACGTCCGCGAGATCCTGGTTGTCGACTCGGTTGGCGCGATCGCCGGTGGCGCCGGTGGCGTCAGCTCGAATACGGCTTATATCGAATCGGCAGCCGGCGTCGGTGACGGGGCTAGGACCGGCTTGGCCTCAGTTGTAACCGGGGTCTGCTTCCTGCTGTCGACCTTCCTGGCGCCGCTAGTGGCCATGATCCCCAACGAGGCTGCCACTCCGGCCCTGGTGGTGGTTGGTTTCTTGATGATGATGCAGGTGGCGGACATCAAGTGGAGCGACTACGAAATCTCCATTCCGGCCTTCTTGACCATCGTGGTGATGCCCTTCACCTACTCGATCACTAACGGCATTGGTGCTGGTTTCATCGCTTATGTCGTCATCAAGGCGGCCCGCGGCAAGGTCAAGCAGATCCATCCGCTGATGTGGGGAACGGCCGCGCTGTTCATCATCTACTTCATCCAGGGGCCAATCGACGCTTTGCTCGGCTAGTCCCGACACTTTGGGGCGCTGCCGGCGCCGGCGGCGCCCCGGGCCTGCCTGGCGCCTTGGTTCCGGGGACCTAGCGCGGCGGTCGCCAACCTGATCACCCCGGTGGCCATAGGCATCGTTTGGCCCGGCCCTGGCCTTCGACGCGTTTCATGCACTGACCCCGGGCGCCCGCAGGCACAAGATAGGGTGGCCCGGTGCCACGTCTGTTCGCGGACATCACGCCACTGAAAGTCTCGCCCCATTTCAGGCGGCTTTGGTGGGGCTTGTCCGTATCTGCGATTGGCACCCAGTTCACTATTACGGCTGTGGCTCTAGAGGTCTACAAGCTGACCCAGTCGACCCTGGCCGTGGGACTGGTTGGGGCTTGGGCGCTGGTGCCAACTGTGGTCATGGGGCTATATGGCGGGGCCCTGGCGGATCGCCATGATCGCCGCCGGGTGGCCCTGGTGGCCTCAGCCGTAATGTGGGCGGCGGTAGCCGGGATAGCCAGCCAAGCCTACGTTGACCTGGGCAATGTCACCCTGCTGTACATTCTGGTGGCGATCCAAGCCGGCGCCAGTGCAGTCAACTCCCCGGCCCGCAGCGCCATCATCCCCCACGTTGTGCCGGCCAGGTTGCTGACGGCAGCCAACGCCCTGCGCTCGCTGTCAATGACCACCTCGGTCATGATTGGCCCCATGCTGGGCGCCTTGATGATCCGGGCGGCCGGCTATGGCCCCACCTACACCGTTGACCTGGTGGCCTTCTTGTTCGCCATCTACGCGGTTTGGCGCCTACCGCCAGTGCCGCCTTCGCCCGATGCCGGCCCTAGCCAAGGCGTTTGGCGTTCGGTGGCAAAGGGCTTGGGTTTTGTGATGACCCGGCCAAACTTGCGGGCCAGTTTCTTGTCCGATTTCTGCGCCATGATCTTCGCTTTGCCACGAGCGGTCTTTCCGGCCGTGGGGGCGGCCTGGATTGGCGGCGGGGTCACTACGGCCGGGCTGCTGACCATGTTCATGGCGGTGGGTGCCACCTTGGCTTCGGTGTTGTCTGGGCCACTGGGTAAGGTCCAGCGCCAAGGCCGGGCGGTGGTGCTGGCTGTGGCCTGTTGGGGTGGCTCGGTGGTCGGTTTTGGTCTGGTGCTGCTGAGCGTTGGCTCTGGCCAACGCGACGGAGTCAAAATCTGGGCCTTGGTCCTGGCCGGATTGGCGTTGGCCCTATCCGGCGCCAGCGACACCGTCTCAATGATTTTCCGCAACACCATTTTGCTTGACGCCGTGCCGGACCACCTGCGCGGCCGCCTGCAAGGGGTTTTCATCGTGGTGGTGACCGGCGGCCCGCGCCTGGGTGACATGTTTTCCGGCGCTAATTCGAGTCTGCTGGGTGAAGGCTGGGCCGTGGTAGTTGGCGGATTGATCTGCGTTGTTGGAGTCTTGGCCCTGGCTGTCTGGCAGCGCAGCTTCTGGCACTACGACTCAACCAACCCCGTCCCCTAACCAGCTCCTTTGCCGCGAGACCGAGCTTTGGCATAACCACCAGTTCCCGCGACACCGACCTTTGGCAGAACCACCAGTTCCCGCGACACCGAGCCCTGACACCTTGACTCCGCGAGACGTACTATGTCTCAAATGGGCCGAAGACCTGGGTCCAGGGCCTGACCTCGCGACTGAGGTTACGTTTGGTTGAGTGTGGTCGGGTGGCGGGTTTTCGGGGCCTGGCCTGTGGGTTTACTTCGAGTGGCGGCTACCGGGCTGGGTGGATGCCTGGCAACATCAGCTGC
>WQXJ01000060.1 GCA_009784895.1 Micrococcales bacterium
TCACCGATACTGAAGCCGAGTCGTTGACCTCGTTGGATTGCTCCTCACTGGGGATCACTGATCTGACCGGGTTGGAAGCGTTTGTCAACCTGCAAATCCTGCGGTTGAGTGACAACCTGATCATCGATGTTGGCCCGTTGACCGGATTGGCCAGTTTGCAGGAACTGTATTTGGATTCCAACCAGATCCAGGACCTACCGGATATGAGCGCCATGACCGGTTTGACAGTGTTGAACCTTGACTCCAACCAGGTCACTGATGTCAGCCCTCTGGCCGGCCTAATGTCGTTGATTTTGTTGGACTTGACCGGAAACCAGGTCACTGATGTGAGTTCTCTGACTGGTTTGGTCGGGTCGACGTTGTTCTATCTGGCTTACAACCAGATCACTGACTTGTCGCCTTTGGGTGGGTCGGCGTCGTTGATTGCTGAGGCCCATGATCAGGCGCCGGCTGGTTTCACTACCCAGGTGGGTAAACCATTGGCGTTGTATACGATCACCCATCACGATGGCAGCGAGATTCTCGGGTCGATTACGCCGGGCACGTTCACTGTCACTTCCGCGCCCACGGTTACGGCTGGTGCTGCGGACACCATGGTGGCAATGCCGAACAGCACGGTGGTGTTCAATGCGCCGGGCGTGTACACGTTCACTTGGTCTCAACCGGTTTTGCCGGGTGGTCAGCCGCTGTTCTCCGGGGCGCACACGATCGTGGTGACCGCCGGGCCGCCGCCACCGCCACCGCCACCGCCACCGGTGCCCAACCCGCCGCCACCTAACCGGGTTGGTGCGCAAGGCGGCACAGGCGCCCACCCGTGGACGGGCACCGATTCAAGGCCCATGGTGGCCCTGGCGTTGGCCCTACTGGTTACCGGTGTGGCCCTACGCGTCTCGCGGCGGACCCACCACCAACCAGCCCACCGCGCCAGCTGAAAGGGTTGGTGCGGCAGGCGGCACAGGTGCCCACCCTTGGACGGGCACCGTACTCTTCGGCACGGTAGGGGTTTGGTTTCCCATGAACGCCGCGAGGTTGGGGTTTGGCACCACGCGCTCAGGAGTCCTGGCTGAACTGGGCCCGCAGTTCGCGTTTGAGGATCTTGCCACTGGCGTTTTTGGGCAGCGAATCAAGCACCACCACCCGCCTGGGGGTCTTGAAGCCGGCCAGCTTTGAGCGGACATGAGCCATGACCGCCTCCGGATCGAGCTGGTGGCCCTCTTTGGGCACCACCGCAGCCACCACCATTTCCAGGAACTTGGGGTGTGGCGCGGCAAAGACGGCCGCCTCGTGAACGCCATCGAGCTGGTAGATCACCTCTTCGACCTCTCGTGATGACACCTTTTCACCGCCCACATTGATGGTGTCCTTGACCCGGTCAACGAAATACAACCGGCCGTCTTCGAGGTAGCCCAAATCACCGGTGTGCAACCAACCGCCACGGAATAGGCGGTCGGTGGCGGCGGCATCGGCCAAATAGCCCAGGCAAGCGTGGGCCGATCTAAACGCCACCTCACCGACCTGGCCCGGTTCCAGCTCCCGCCCGTCCGGATCCAGGATCGCCATTTCGACGTTGATGGCCGGCTGCCCGGCCGAGCCGGCGTGGCTTAGCTGGTCCTCAGGCGGCAGAATGCAGGCGGCCGGCGCCATCTCGGTCTGGCCGTAGAAGTTCCACAGGCGCAGAGCAGGCAGCACCCGATCCATCTCCCGCAGGATTGGCACGGGCATAGCGGCCGCGCCGTAGTAGCCCTTGGTCAACTGCCCCATCACCGCCGGGTCGAAGGCCGGCGAATGCAGCAGCTCGATCCACTTCGAAGGCGTGGCGAACAGCTTGTTGACACCATGGGCCTGAATCGCCTTTTGGACCCTGCCCGGGCCGCCGGAAGGCAGGATTACCGAGGTCGCGCCCAGCAGCACGTCAGGGATCAGAAACACGTCTAGCTGAGCGCAGTGGTAAAGCGGCATGACGTGAAGCTCAATGTCATCCTGGGTCATTGAGCCGCCCACGATGGTCGACATGTACTGCCACATCAGAGCCCGGCTGGTCATTCGCACGGCCTTGGGCTTGGCCTCGGTACCGCTAGTGAACATCAGGCGGATCACATCATGATCGCTGACCTGAACCGGGGTCGGTTCTGGGCCCGGTTCAAACCAGGGTGTGGTGTTCTGCCAACCGTCAGGTGGCAGGGTTCGGCCGGTTGTCAAGACCGCCTTGACCATGGCCGGCCTGTTGCGCCAAGTTGGCGCTCCTTGCCTGGCACCGTTTGCGCCGCCGTCTTCGGTGGCGCCAGCCCGCTCAGTCTGTTTGGCCGGTTGGGCCAGACGGCCCGAAACAGCCGGATCTGCCACGCCAAGTTTTTCCCAGCGCCCGATGCCCGACCCTCCGCTGCCCGCAGCCGCCTCGGCTTGGTCGGTCGGTCCAGCTTGCCCGGCTAGTCCCACGGCGGCCGAACCGGTTGCGACCAAATGGTCCTCGACTAAGAACAGCTTGGGCTGGGTCAACTCCAGGATCTGAGAAACTTCTTGGCCAGACAGTAGGAAGTTTATTGGGGCGAAGATCAGGCCGGCCCTGGCGGCGGCGAATGGCAGCACCGCCATCTGCCAACAATTGCGGCTAAGACAGGCCACCACATCGCCTTCGACCAGACCTTGTGCCTGGAAAGCGGCCGCCAGGGCGTCTACCCGGGCGTCGAGCTGGGCAAATGTCATGGCGAAATCGCCGTCTATTACGGCGGTCTTGTCCCTGAGGCGCCTGGCAGTTCGGCGCGGAATATCGCCCAGCGCCTGGGAAGCGGCGGCGCGTTGGTCATGGCTCACGAGACACCAACCCTACGGAACCGTAGGTTAGATAGCACTGTAGGTCGCCACACTATGTTGGCCCTGTCTTTGGCGGGCCCCGCCAAAGTCCCAGTTCGCTGGTCGCAGCCAGCCAGGCCCGACCACTCCCAGACCCTGGCCAGTCCTGTTGCCGACCACGCCCAGCCCCCGCGTGTTCGGTGCAGGGTATGTCGATTGCCACCTGGCCGGGCTGTTCTGGATCGAGATTGAGCCAGGCCGCAGTCCAGCTCGGCAGCCACCTGGGGTTTCACCGAAACCAAGTCCGGTGCAGGGTGATGTCGATTGCCACCTGTCCGGTGCAGGGTGATGTCGATTGCCACCTGTCCGGTGCAGGGTGATGTCGATTGCCACCAGTCCGGATGGGAGCGAACTCAGTTGTGACCGGCCCAACAGTGCGGCGGTGGTCTGGTACAGCGGTGGATGTGCATTAGGCCAAGGCCGCGCGAAGTTCGGCCAGGAACGCCTCAGGTTCCTCATGGATCGTTCGCCAGGTGACGCGAAGCACTTTGTAGCCTGAGGCTTGAAGCGCTCGGTCGCGGGCCCGGTCGGTTTCGAAGGCCTCATCATGCTGGTGGTACCTGCGGCCATCACACTCGACAATTGTCTTTTTGTATCTGAACAAGATGTCTACGCAGAATTGCGGATATCCCGGCAGCTCAATCGTGGCGTTGGTCTCAAAGTCCTTGAAGCCCGCGTCTAGCAGCAAAGTCACGGTGTCGAACTCAAAGGTAGAAGCGACCCCCAGCTGCATCATGAGGTCGTAGCGGCGAAGCTCCTCAACACCTCGGCGGCCCTCGCGGGAGGCCACGACCAGGGAAAACCGTTCAGGCGAGAATTTGTGTCGGGTGACCAACCAGGCGAATAGGGCCTCGGCCGCTGGCTTGTCCAGGAATGCAAGTGCATCGACTGCCGCAAGTTCTGGGCGCTGCATCATGCCGCCAGGGCCGTGCACTACTTCTTCGCCGTCCATGACCACGACCCGCGGAATCAGGTTGCGTTGCCTGCGACGAGCTGTCGGCAAGCTCACAATGACTGCGCCCAACCTCATCCGAGGCACCTTTGGCCACTGCCACACCAGTGCGCTAGGTCCCCAGAGAATCGCATCCGGCCAAGTCAGCCAGGCTGCCCAACCACCTTGGTGCACAGTCAACTGAGTGCCGGCCGCGCACAGAGCCTGGCCAGCGGCAGGCACCCAAAGGCCTTTGCGGGTCCGGTAGTGAACCTGGTCGCTGGTGAATCCGGCCTGCCTCGCCTGTTTGCGAGTGAAGACTCCGGCTTGGTCCTCAGCAATGGGCGGGATCTGGCTTAGACGGCTCTTGTGCCCCGAATCGAATCGCCTTGTCGGTTTCGAACTGCGACGGTCAACCATGGGCCAATCCTGCCCGGGTGCTCACGGCCTTGCTGCAGTGGAACCAGTGACCTGTGGACGAAGGCAAAACCTTGGCAAGTTCGGGCCACCCGAGGCCACCGGTATTTGGCAGCCCCAGAACGATCGACAGGGCACTGAGCTGGGATAACATGCAGGGTCGGCTCACGAATGTGCCAACCGGCGACAGTACCAACCAGCGCGCACCTGCTGCCGCGCGGCCAGCCCCGCGCGCTTCAGCCGGGGCGGGTCGAGATTGAGCTTGGCCGGGCGGTTCGGAATCGACGTTGAGCTAGACCGGACTCCAACCCGGCAGCCACCTGGGGTTTCGCCAATACGGTGTGCGGTGCAGGGTGAACTCGTTTGCGGCCGGTGCGGTGCAGGGTGAACTCGTTTGCGGCCAGTGCGGTGGAGGGTGAACTCGTTTGCGGCCGGTGCGGTGCAGGGTGAACTCGATTACCACCAGGCCGGTGAGCGCCTAAATGGTCGGCTTGGCCGGGGTGTTCGGAATCGACATTGAGCTAGACCGGACTCCAACCCGGCAGCCACCTGGGGTTTCGCCAATGCGGTGTGCGGTGCAGGGTGAACTCGTTTGCGGCCAGTGCGGTGCAGGGTGAACTCGTTTGCGGCCGGTGCGGTGCAGGGTGAACTCGTTTGCGGCCGGTGCGGTGCAGGGTGAACTCGATTGCCGCTGGTCCGGTTTGGGGTGAAGTCGATTGTGCCAAGACTCGGTGTCGCGCCAAACGGTGCGGTCGCGGCTCAGAAACGCGGCGGGTGTGGGGTCTGCGGCCCCGGATTCCAGCGCTGCTCGGTGGGCCCCTGCGGGCATTTACCCCCGAGGTCAGTGTCGCGCCAAATGGGCGGTTTGAACGGCCCGGCGCTAGGGCTCCTGCCCATCAACCAGTCAACCCAGGCGACACATTTGCTCAAGTTCTGCGATTATTGGACACCGTGACTATGAACCAGCCAGTGGCACCACGCGTCCCGGACAGGCCCTCGCTTGAGGGCCTGGAGGCCAAATGGGATGCCGCCTGGACCGAACAAGACACCTACCGCTTCGATAGGACCCAGCCGCGCCAGCGGGTCTACTCGATCGACACGCCGCCGCCCACGGTAAGCGGCTCGCTCCATGTAGGCCACGTTTTCAGCTACACCCACACTGACATTGTGGCCCGCTACCAGCGTATGCGTGGCAAAGAGGTGTTCTACCCCATGGGCTGGGATGACAACGGCCTGCCGACCGAGCGCCGCGTCCAGAACTACTACGGCGTGCGCTGCGACCCGTCGCTGGGCTACGACCCGGATTTCACCCCGCCCCATGAAGGTAGCGCCCGGTCGACCAAAGCCGCCGACCAGGTGGCCATTTCGCGGAAGAACTTCGTCGAGCTGTGTGAACGGCTGACGGTCGAAGATGAAAAGCAGTTCGAGGCCCTGTGGCGCCACCTGGGTTTGTCAGTCGATTGGACCCAGACCTACCAGACCATCGACGCCCACTCCCGGGCCACATCCCAAATAGCCTTCCTGCGCAACCTTAAGCGCGGCGAGGCCTACCAGCAGTTGGCCCCGACCTTGTGGGATGTCACTTTCCGCACAGCCGTGGCCCAGGCCGAGCTGGAAGACCGCGAGCGCCCAGGCGCCTATCACCGTGTCGGTTTCAGCCATGTGCCCGATGGTGCCAAGGTCTTCATCGAGACAACTCGCCCTGAATTGATCCCGGCCTGTGTGGCGCTGGTGGCCCACCCGGAGGACGAACGCTACCAGGCGCTATTCGGCTCGCATGTCAAAGTGCCTTTATTCGAGACCGAGGTGCCGGTGGTGGCACACCACCTGGCAACGCCGGAAAAGGGTTCGGGTGTGGCCATGGTCTGCACCTTCGGCGACATCACCGATGTCATCTGGTGGCGTGAAATGCATCTGCCAACTAGAGCCATTTTGAGCTGGGACGGGCGGCTGTTGCCGGACGCACCAGTTGGGATCGACAGCCCGGCCGGTCAGGCCGCTTACAAGGAGCTGGGTGGGCTGACCATCTTCTCAGCCCGGCAGCGGATTGTGGAGATGCTTCAAGAGTCTGGCGACATGGTCGGTGAACCAAAACCCATCACCCACCCGGTCAAGTTCCACGAGAAGGGCGACAGGCCACTCGAGGTCATTCCAACCCGCCAGTGGTACCTATCCAACGGTGGGGTCGACATGGACCTGCGCGCCCAGTTGATCGCCCGCGGCCAGGAGATGAAGTGGTTCCCGGACTTCATGCGGGTGCGTTACGAAAACTGGGTCGAAGGGCTGAATTCGGATTGGCTGATCTCGCGTCAACGCTTCTTCGGTGTGCCCTTCCCGGTTTGGTATCCGGTCGACCAATTTGGCCACCCGGTCTACGACCGGCCAATCACACCAAAGGAATCGGATCTGCCGGTTGACCCCGCCAGCGACACCCCGGCCGGCTACAAGCCCGAACAGCGCGGCAAACCTGATGGCTTCATCGGCGATCCGGACATCATGGACACTTGGGCCACTTCGTCACTCTCCCCGCAAATCGCCGCCCACTGGCGCGACGACCCTGAACTATATGCCACTACTTTCCCAATGGACCTGAGGCCGCAAGCCCAAGACATTATTAGGACCTGGCTTTTTTCCTCTGTGGTGCGGGCCCACTTGGAGCACGGTTCACTGCCCTGGACCAACGCCGCCATCAGCGGTTTCATCTTGGATCCAGACCGCAAGAAAATGTCGAAATCGAAGGGCAATGTGGTTACGCCCATGGACCTGCTGGTCCAGCATGGCTCGGACGCGGTGCGGTACTGGGCGGCCTCGGCCCGCTTGGGCACCGACGCGGCCTTTGAGGTTGGCCAAATGAAGATTGGTCGCCGCCTGGCGATCAAGCTGCTCAACGCCTCGAAATTCGCCTTGACCTTCCTTGAGCCGAATGCCGACGGATCGCTCGATCTGGACGCCACCAAGGTGACCGAGCCGCTGGACCGAGCCATGTTGGCCTGGCTGGACGCTGTGGTCGAAAAGGCCACTACGGCCCTGGAGGCCTACGACCACACCCGGGCCCTGGAGGCGATTGAAGCCTTCTTCTGGATGTTCTGCGATGACTACATCGAACTGGTCAAGGACCGGGCCCATGGATTGTCCGGCCCTGAGCCGGCGGCCTCCGCCCGCACGGCGCTGGGCCTGGCCCTCGATCTACTGCTGCGCCTGTTCGCGCCATTCCAGCCCTTCGCCACCGAAGAGGTCTGGAGCTGGTTCCACGCCCAGGGCAGCTCGGTCCATCGCGTCGAATGGCCTAATGCTCAAGGGCTCGAACAACTGGGCGACCCGGCAGTGCTCGAAACGGCCGGCCAAGTGTTGGCCCTGTTGCGTCGGGTCAAATCAGAGGCCAAAGTGTCCCAGCGGACCGAGCTGGCCACCGCCCGCGTCACAGTCCCGGCCGCCCAGGCAGCTTTGGCCGTAGACGGCTTCGACGACATCAAAGCCGCTGGTCGGGTGATCGACCTGGTCATAGAAGCCGGCAAAACCGACACTCCAGAACTTGTCAGCGCCAACTTGGGGACTGGTGCATAATGCCTGTCGCCGGCCCGGAGCGGCCCGGGGCAGCTGCCCACCGTCCCACAAGGCGAGACCAACCAAGCCAAGGTGAGGCCCGGCATCGGGCAACTTGGCTTGCATAGATATGGTAGCGGCTGTATGTTATGCAGCCTAAGCGAAAGGACACCCCCGAATAATGAAGAAGCGCACTACTCCAGTCCTGATTGCTGCCCTCGTGGCGGCCGCATCCCTCGCGCTCGGCGCCTGCGGCAGCGGCGACGACGGCGGCGACACCAACAACAACGACGCCAAAGGCGAGGCCACCTTCACTCCCGTCACCGCGGGCAAACTGACCGTTTGCACCAATCCCCCCTACTGGCCCTTCGAAGACACCCTTGACGGTGAGGTCGTTGGCCTGGACCTGGACCTGATGGCAGAAGTCGCCAAAGACCTGGGCCTTGAGCTGCAACCCAAGGAAATGAACTTCGAGATCATCGAATCGGCCACCGGCTTTGAGACGGGCGACTGCGATGTAGGCGCCTCGGCCTTGACAATCACCGAAGCCCGGGCGGCCAAGATGGATTTCTCCGAGCCCTACTACGAGTCGACCATGGGCATGCTAGTCATGGCCGATTCAGCCCTAGCCAGCTTGGCTGATGTTGAAGGTAAACCGGTTGGCGTCCAAATGGGCACCACCGGCGAGGAGTGGGCCAACGAGCAGGCCGAACTGACCGAGATCCGCCAATTCGAAGGCCTGGGCGACCAAGTCACGGCCCTGAAGTCTGGTGAAGTCGAAGCCGTCTTCAACGACGTGCCGGCGTTGCAGCCCTACGCTGACACCGGCGAAATGACCATTGCGGCCGATTTCCAAACCGGCGAGAAGCTGGGCTTTGCCGTCAAGCAAGGCAACACCGTCCTGTTGGACCAGATCAACGCGACGCTGCAACGCCTAAAGGCTGATGGCACCTTCGACCAGATCGTGGCGGCGGCCTTCGAACGGGCCCAAAGCACGCTCTAGGGGCGTGGGGGAACAACCCCACCCCGACCGTGTTGACGTGGTCAGTGCGAAGCGTTGACCAACCGAAACGCGGCGACAAGCACACGGCGGCCCTAGGGGACCGGTGAAAACCACCAGTCCCCTAGGCCCAGTCGCAGCCGGCGCAATCGGTCGCCCCGACAAGCTGGCAACCCCGCATTCCGCCCCAGGGCACTAGGCTCATGGCGTGATCTGCAACCGATCGTGGCGCCATGGCTGACCCGCTAACACCAGGGTTCGGCCCCGGGGCCGGGCCGTCATACACCACAACTGACTTTGAGGCCATACTGGGCCCATCGCGCCGCATGAGTCCGCGTAAACGGGCTGTGGTGGTGCAGGTGGTCCAGTATGGCCTTTTAGTCGCGGCTGTCGGGGCGATCATTCTGCTGGCTGACTGGGAGACCATCGGCAAGCAGATGATGTCGCTGGAAGGCATCAGGATCGCCGCCCCGCGCATCCCCCCAGCCCTACTCAACACGCTGCAATACACTTTGGGGGCGTTTGCAGTCTCACTGTCGGTGGGCATGGCGCTGGCCCTGATGAAGCTGTCCTCAGTCAGTTTGTACCGCTGGCTGGCGACTATCTACATCGAGTTTTTCCGCGGGTTGCCAGCCCTGCTGGTGGTCATCGCAGTGGCCTTCGGTGTGCCGTTGGCCATGGGCGTGAAAATCCCCGGGGTAACCCTGAAGGCGGCCCTGGCCTTGGGTTTGGTCTCGGCCGCCTATCTGGCCGAGTCACTACGTGCCGGTATCCAAGCAGTGCCGCACGGCCAGGTCGAGGCTGCCCGCTCCTTGGGCCTGTCACACAGCCAGACCCTGATCAAAGTGGTGATCCCCCAGGCCATTAGGATTGTGCTGCCGCCGGTGACCAACGAGATCATCTTGCTAACAAAAGACACCTCCCTGGTTTACGTTATGGGCCTGACCTCCTCTGAATGGGAATTGACCAAGGCCGCGCGCGAGTCACTCAAAGCCCCGGTGGGTGGTTTGACCTCGCTGTTTGCCATAGGTGCCTGCTACTTGATTATCACCATCCCGCTTAGCTTCGCAGTGCGACGGATGGAGAAATCCGCCGGCCAAAAGGAAGGTGCAAAATGAGCCAGGCAGTGGTCCGTATCAGCGGCTTGCACAAATCCTTTGGCCACCACGAGGTTCTATGTGGCATTGACCTAGATGTTTACCAAGGCGAAGTGGTTTGCGTAATTGGGCCGTCTGGGTCCGGCAAATCGACTTTGCTGCGCTGCGTCAACCAACTTGAAATACCAACCGCCGGCCGGGTCGAACTACTTGGTGTCGACGTGACAGATCCCGATTGCGACTTGGACCGAGTCCGGCGCCACGTTGGCATGGTCTTCCAGCAATTCAACCTGTTTTCCCACCTGTCGGTGATGGAGAACCTGACCTTGGCCCAACGCCAGGTGCTGCGCAAGCCCAAGGCCGAGGCCGAGGCTTTCGCCCAAGCCAACTTGGCCAAAGTGGGCCTGGCGGACAGAGCCCAGGCCCGGCCGGGTCAGCTCTCTGGCGGTCAGCAGCAGCGCGTCGCCATAGCCCGGGCACTGTCAATGGACCCGATGTTGATGCTGTTCGACGAGCCGACCAGTGCCCTTGACCCCGAGTTGGTCGGTGACGTGCTGGCCGTTATGCGCGACCTGGCCGGTGCCGGCATGACCATGATGGTGGTGACCCACGAGATGGCCTTCGCCCGCGAGGTGGGCGACCGGGTCATTTTCATGGACGAGGGCCAAGTGGTCGAACAGGGCCCAGCCGCCCAGGTCATCACGGCGCCTCGAACCGAACGGGCCAAGGTCTTCTTGCACAGGGTGCTGCATCCAACCGAGGTCGACGATTCCGAATTGGGTCAGACTGAACCGCTCGACCCGAAGCTTGACCAGGCTGAGTGGGGAGCGGCTCACCCAGACCAGGCACCGTGAGCGGTCCGCTGCGCCCGATGCCGGTCCTGGTGGGTCCCATGGGTTCCGGCAAGTCGGTCACGGGCATGGCTTTGGCGGCACTGTGGCAGGTACCGTTTTCCGATGCTGACCGCCTAGTCGAAAGACGCGCCGGCAAGTCGATCCCCAAGCTCTTTGCGGCTGTTGGTGAGGCCGGTTTCAGGGAACTTGAGCACCAAGTCATCGCTGACCTCTTGACTCATGGTTCGGGGGTGGTGGCCTTGGGCGGTGGGGCCTTGACCAATCCGGGAAACCTCGACTTGGTCCAGGCCTATCTGGCGGCCGGCGGGGCCGTGGTCTTTTTGGACGTAACCCTGCCGGTGGCGATGAGTCGAATTGGCCATTCCCGCCGCCGTCCAATGCTGGCCAGTGGGGGTGGCGGCGGCGGGGCCGGCGGATCGGAGGCCCGCTGGCTCGAATTGGCCGCCCAGCGCCGCCCTGCCTTTGAGGCGGTGGCTACCTGCACCATCCAGACCGACAGCCTTCAACCGGCCGAGGTGGCCCAGGCCATCAACGACCAACTGGCTGCCGGCTCCGACACTTAGGCTCGCTTCCGCCGAGCCGGTCGGTGCTTGTTCCGGCGCACCTAGGGGGCTGGTGATTCGACGCAGTATTCGGCTTCGAAGATCGACAATCCCACGCCAATGGCGTAGA
>WQXJ01000061.1 GCA_009784895.1 Micrococcales bacterium
GTATCCGCATGTATCCAATCTACAGCGGCTAGCAGCCGCTAGCGACACGCCACGCCGCCACTAGTTCAGGTTGAACACCAGCTAAACCACCGAAAACCCACACCCCACCACCCGAAAGACGGGAGCCCGGCGATTACGAAGACCGTGACGGTTACCCAGACTGGGCCAACGGGTGATTACTTTACAGACGCACGGAAATCGACCAGGGCGTAGAGGTCGTCGAATTGCTCATCGGAACGGACATCGAAGACCAGTGGAAAGAACTCCAGTTTCCCCATTTGCTTCGCGGTCTTGACCATGTCCATTACCTCGTCGCTGAGCTGAAGGTCCTCCAATGCGAGCCGAGCCTTTTCAGGGATGTAGAAGCTCAGCCTGAAGAATCCGTCCCAGATAGACAGCCAAAAGGTGGTGACTTCTTTGGGGGTTCCGCGGCTGGTGGTCCATTTGTGGAGGGCTTTGCCTAGCCAGGATTTGCCGTCGTTGTAGTAGCGCCAGGTCACTTCGACATTGTGGCTCTCCAGCCCTCCGACGAATCTGACGAAGGCGTCATTGGCGGCGCCAAGGCTTGCGGCGATGACGTCGCTAGTCGGCTCCACGGCGGAATCGCGGAGCAGTTGGAGTGCGTCCATGTCCTTCCGTTCTCACATCGATGAAGATGGCGTCGCTCCCAGACTTGCGGAGGCGGCCGAGTAGCCACTCCCTCTCCTTGGCTGGAACCTCGCCGACCAATTGGTTGCCCAGCCTAGTCAAGCCTGGCCGGTCTGGATTGGGGGTCGATGACGGAGATCAACACCGAACCCGCACGACTCTTCGGCTCACCGGTCATAAATGTCGCTGCGAGGGCCCATTTCAATTACGAGTACCACAAGCCGTTCATCCTGGATGTCGCAAATGACGCGGTAGTCGCCAATGCGGTACCTCCACAGCCCGGCTAGTGGTCCGGTTAGGGATCGACCACGCTGTCGTGGATTCCCAGTGCCAACCACGGCCACAAGGGCGTTTCGAATGCGGCGCGCAATTGGCGGATCAGCTTTGCGTAGCCAGCGGACAACTTCTGGGTCATACTCCAACCGCCACTTGGTCATGCGACGGAGGTCAAATCGTCATCAGTTGGGGCAACTCCCTCTAGTCCAAGTAGCCGATCCACCTCCACACTAGAAACAGCCGTGACTTCACCGGCTCGGTGGGCCCGAGCCCTGTCTGCTACGCGGTGTTCCCATTCCAGAGAACCCAGATCACGTTCGAGTATTTCGCGGACCACATCACCTTGGCTGCGGCGGGTTTCTTTGGCCAAGACGGCGATGCGCTGGCGAAGATCATCTGGCAGGCGGACAGAGACAGGTGGTCCTAGAGTCGGCGTCATGTAAACATTGTACACATCGTACTTGGGCTGCCCCCAATAGCGCACGGGCAGCCCGCCGCTTCCAGTCCCAACAGGCGGATACCGCGACCGTTTAATCATGGGCAAGCCGCTGGCGCTAAATGAGATTCGACGCCGCGCCGCCAGGTTTGTCCGGGACTGGCAGGATTCCCCAGGCGAAGAACGCCAAGACGGCCAAACCCTTGTGCGCGACCTGCTTCAGGCCTACGGCATCACAGACATCAGGGGGTGAATGGTGAGCTTTTGGCTGACTCGGCACATTCACCGTGCCCTCGCCGGTATGCAAGTAGACGGCTTGTGCGCCAACCATGATGAGATTGTCCAGGTGGTCGTGCAGTGCCTCCAAAGCGTCGAGGAGGACGCTGCGTGCGGCCACGTATTCGGGCGAGGTCATCATGGCTTCCAACCTGGGTCGGCCTTGGCCAGAGCGTCCATCAATGCCTCCGCCTGCTGCGGATAGCGGCCTGGCAAGGTGAGCAAGTTAGCTAGCACCAGCGGAAGTGGCGCAACGGGGATTCCGCGGACGATGGCGGGTTCCCCAAGCCAGGCACTGTCCTGGGGGTCGATCAGAATGACGTTCGCAGCAGGAGCGACCATAGGCTGCCAACCGGCCGCCCCGGCGACATCGGCGATTCCAAACGTGTAGCACATGACCTGAGTCTCAGGCGCGAGGTGGGCAACCTTCTGTGGTAGGTAGGCGCGCACCGCCCTTAGCCCAGTGAAGGCGACATTTGCGCGGACTCTGATCGCCGACACAGCGCTGTGAGGGGTGCCGACAAGTATGGCGGCAACAGGCAACACGATGAGGCCTGCGAGTCCTCTTGATTCAGCTACTTTGCGGGTCGCCAGCAGGCCTGTCAAGGATGATCCGTCATGGATCGTCGGCTTGGCTTCGACGGCGAAATCGATACTATCCCTAGCGGCCGATGTGACACGCAGGGCCGCATCTAGTCGCAGATCGTCGCCGGGTTTCCACTCGGCCTTTATCAGCTCGGCTTTCCAGCCATTAGGCAGCGCTGCCCCAAGTGAGGCGATCATTGCCTCCAGCCTTTCCTGAAGCGCCCCATTTCCCAACATGGGAAACATGCCATTTCGGGAAACACCAGAAGTCAACGCCGCGTCGCGGCAACTTCTCTGGTGGGTGGACCGCTGCTACCAAACAACCCAAGCCACCTTGAAACCCTGGCGGACCATCTTGCCGTCGACCCCGTCACCGGGGAACCACCCTTCTAAACCACTACCTTGAAGGAACACTCATACACCACACCAAGGCACTCGACCTGCCAACTCAACTGGAACTCAGCGGAATGCCGTCATACATACTCTTGGGTTCAGTCCGCTGGATATTGCGGCTTGGGTGGGCCGGTGATCTGGCGAGACTGAGCCACTGGTCTGGTGGCGAGTGAGCCAGCGTGCTCGTGGTCTTTGGTCCTGGCGTTTGTGCCCGGTTGGTGGTTCTGTCGAGCCCGCCTGTCCCCGTCCGGGAGCGGGCTGGTTCGAGTAGGGAGGAATCACCTTCATGGTGGTCGATTACAAGAGGATTCTGCAGATGAGCGCCGCGGGCGTGTCTCAGCGTGGGATCTCGGATGTGACCTCGTTTTCGAGGAACACGGTGGCGGCGGTGCTTGGCGCCGCCAAGGCTAGGGGCGTCGTCTACGACGACGTCGCGCGGATGGAGCCGGCGGCGGTACGCGAGATGCTGTTGCCGAAGCAGACCAGGGAGTCGGGTCGCACGCCGCCCGACTTCGCTGAGGTCCACAAGGAGTTGGCGCGGCCGAACGTGACGTTGCAGTTGTTGTGGAACGAGTACGCGGTACGCACCCGGCTGGCTGACGGGGTGCCGTACTCCTACACCCAGTTCACGCATCTGTACCGGACCTGGGTCAAAGTCACCGGCGCCACGATGCGTATTGAGCGTAGGCCTGGCGAGCGGATCGAGGTGGACTGGGCCGGGAACACGATGACGTTCATCGACCCAGGCACCGGCGCGGCCCGCACAGCCGATTTGTTCGTGGCGGTGTTGGCTTACTCGGTGTTCTACTACATTGAGGCGTTCGCAGACATGGCGTTGGAGTCGTGGATCGAGGGCAACGTGGCCGCGTTCGAAGCCTTCGGTGGGACGGCCAGGTTCTTGGTCCCGGACAACCTCAAGACCGGTGTGACGAAGGCTGATCGGTACGAGCCGGTGCTCAACCCCGCCTACGCCCAGATGGCCGAGCATTACGGCACCGTGGTGATGCCCGCCCGCGTGGGAGCTCCCCGCGACAAGAGCGCTGCTGAGAACGCGGTGCGGCACGGCGCCAACGCGGTCTCCGCGGCGCTACGCCACCGCCGGTTCGTCAGCCTGGCCGAGTTGAACGAGGCGATAGCCGAGCAGGTCGAAATGCTCAACGCCAAGCCGTTCCAGAAGCGGCAGGGCTCGCGGGCGGAGGTGTTCGCCGCCGAGGAGGCGCCGGTGTTGAATCCGCTGCCTGAGACACGGTTCGAGATCGCGTCGTTGAAAACGGCCAAGGTGGGCCCGAACTACCACATCCAGGTCCTGACGAATTTCTACAGTGTGCCGAGCACGCTGATCGGCAAGCAGTTGGACGTGCGCGTCACATCGCGCCTGATCGAGGTGTTCGACGGGCCCACCCGTGTCGCCTCTCACACTCGGCTGAGGGAGGTCAAGGGCCGCTACCAGACCCTGCCCGAGCACATGCCCGAGGCGCACCGCGCGCAGTCCCAGGAGTGGAGCCCGGGCAGGTTCATCTCCTGGGCCGGTGAGATCGGTCCCAACACCCAGGCGGTGATTCGCGCGATCTTGGGCTCGAAGAAGATCGTGGAGCAGACCTACCGCTCCTGCCTGGGGGTGATGAGCCTGGCCAAGAAGACCGGCGGCACCCGGCGACTGGAGGACACTTGCGCCAAGGCCCGTGAGGCTTCAATCAGCCCGTCCTACACCCTGGTGCGCCGATTGTGGGCCACCTGGGAGCCGGTCCCGCCGCCTGCCAGGTCGTTGGGAGACGCCGGGTTCGTGCGCGGCGCGGCCTACTACGCCGGGCAGGAGGACGGGCGATGATCGACATCGAAACCCGCGACCGGCTCAGAACCATGCGCCTATCGGGCATGGTCGACTGCCTGGACCGGCTCTCCGGGCCGGGCGTCAAAACCGGATTGACCGTGGTGGAGGTCATAAAGCTGATGACCGACACCGAATGGGACCGGCGGCGCAACTCCAAGCTCACGCGCCTGCGTCGCGCCGCCGACCTTGCCCAACCGGCCGCTGACGTCGCCGACATTCGCGTCATCACCGACAGGGTCGTCGACACAGACCTCATCGCACGCATGCAGACCGGCGCATACATCGACCGCGCTGAGGATCTCATCTTGCTTGGCCCCACCGGCTCAGGCAAGACCTACATCGCCTCGGCGTTGGGAAACAAGGCCTGCCAGCAACACAAGACCGTGCTCTACCTGCGCACCGCCGACCTGCTAGACCGTCTCGCCGCCGCAGAACGCGCTGACACCCGCGGCGCCACTTTGGCCAAACTGGTCAAGATCAACCTGCTCATCCTTGACGAATGGCTGATCTGCCCGCCCACGGTCGACCAGGTCCGTAACCTCCACGCCCTGATCGAGCGGCGCACCGGGAACGGTTCGACGATCTTCTGCTCGCAGATCTCGCCCGCTAAGTGGCACGACCAGATTGAGGAGAAAGTAATGGCCGACGCGATCATCGACCGCATCACCGCCAACGCCCACAAGATGACACTGACCTGCACAGACTCCCTGCGCAGGCACTTCAAGCCCATCAAGTAGGCCGCACGGACAAGGTGAGCCATACGGTGGGATGGCTCACCACACCGGCGCCCTGGCTCACTCCAACCCGGTGCCCTGGCTCACTCGCCACCAGACCAGTGGCTCAGTTTCCCGGAAGTATCCAGTCCGCCACGATGTTCCGCCGAATCATGCCCCACTGTCTTTCGTCTGGGACGCCTGCCACTTCGCCGACTTGGCGTAGCGATTTCCGATTGGTGCGACTAGTCCTGCTGCTTCGAGGGCGCCTAGATGTTTCTTGACAGCCTGTCGAGTAACACCTAGGGCACCTGCTAACTCAGCGGCGGGCCTTGGACCGGCCTGGAGGAAGGCAAGCACTTCAGTCTGCCGGGGCGTCAAAAACATAGGCGCCACCCGTTGCCTCATCCAGGTCGGTGAGCAACTGTAAGCTCGGACAGGTGAGCCAACCCGTCACCGATAAAGGGCCGTTCTACCACGGCACCAAGTCCGTTCTGCGGCCAGGTGGCCTTCTGGAGCGAGGCCGCCCCTCCAACTTTGGGACTCAGCAAAAGGCCAACTATGTCTATCTCACCGCCACCCTGGATGCCGCCATCTGGGGAGCCGAGTTGGCCGTTGGCGAGGGACCAGGCCGCATCTACCAAGTCGAACCGACCGGTCCCATCGAAAACGACCCCAACCTCACCGACCAACGATTCCCTGGCAACCCGACCCGCTCCTACCGAACCCGCGATCCGCTGCAAGTCGTTGGAGAAGTCACCAACTGGGAGCCGCATCCACCCGAAGTTCTCAAAGCTATGCAAGACAACCTTGAACGCCTCAAGGTCGAGGGCGTCGAAGCGATCAACGAGTAGCTGATGGGCCACTAGAGGTGAATCACGGCACGCACTTCTAGAATCAGGTTGGCTCAATGCGGCAGTGCGTGACCAAAACGTGGCTCGGTCCGTCTCCATGAACCTCTCGCTCATGGGGAAACCGCTCTGGCCAGGACCATCAGAGCCACACATGGTCGGGCTGGCCGGATTTGAACCGGCGACCCCTTGGAGCGAACAAGGCGATTTTTTGAGGTTCCAATGAGTGCAAAATAGTGCTGTTGACCAGCTACTATGCCTGACTCTGGGTTCGCCCTGATTCTGTAAGATTCGGCCAAATCTGGCTGAAAGTGGACAGTAAATGGACACCGAATCGGCTGATTTGTATTGGGTTCAAATCTCTTTGGAGCCAGGTGGAACCCGGTGGGCTTGGATGGAACCCGGCTAGTGCCAAGTCTGCGTCTCGGCGTGCCAGTTGCCGTCGGCTTCGCCACTGAGCACGGGATCGATGAACTTGCCCATGAGCGCCCTGGCAGCGGTGATGTTGTACGGCTCAGCAGGTGTGTTCTTCGCCAGTTTGGCATAGGACGTTCCCCACGTCTCGGGGACTGCGAATGTCTCAGGCACGTCGAGGCGGCGAAGACGGCATTCGGCGACGATTGCTCCGCTTAGGTCCGGTGCGGCCATGGTCTGGGTGACGGCTACGACCACCAGGTCTACCAAGTCCTTCTCCCGGCTGGACGGCTCACCCAGATAGTCGGCAATCGTCGCGCAGAACTTGTCGGCTACTTGATTCACCACTAGATACAGCCGGTAGGGCACAGTGATCAGCTTCGGCAGTGCAAGCCGGTTTGCCGGTTCTGCGACGGTAGTTCCTTCGGTCGCGCCAACATGCGTTGACAGGTCAACTTTGATGGTTGCCACTACTTTGTCGCCCAGGAAGGCATCAAAGGACGCGCAACCCTTCGAGGTAGGGCTGTATGTCATCATCCAGAATGTCGTGGTGCTCACGGTAAGTAAAAACGAAGAAGTCGCCCAGGTCTATGGCGGCGGCACGGAGCAGCTCTTCGAGTGACTGGTCCAGGCCTAGCCAGAGCGATAGAGATCAGCATCGAGGGTACGGCGAGCGTTGGGCACGCGGGCAAGCATCCAGCTACCACCTTTGAGTACCCAGCCAGAGTCTTCGAAGAACACCCGGCACAAGAATCGGTCGTAGTATGTCTGGCGGATCATGTCTTCCACAGGCCGTGTCTGGTCCTGCTTGTACGCACTCTTGGCGGCTCCTTTGATAGCCATTTCCACCGCGCGCCAGCCATGATGCTTCTCCAGAGAGTCCGTCATGATGTCTCACTCTCTTTATCGGACTTGCTGCTGGACGTGGCAGTACGGGCCACCGCCAGCGGTGGCTTCATACGCCCCGACGCCTCCATCAGTTGCCGCCTCCTTCGGGAGTCCAGTTCAATGCGCGGCATCGGGACCCTGGCAAGACTCTCCTGAATACTCTTGATGGAGGCCATGGCTTCTGGAGTCATCACCGGCTTCATCTGGGATACGGCACGAGCGATCTTAGACAGGGCCGGTGCAATCGTTAGAGTCAGAGCTTGCTGCGACTCTATGAGTTGCTTCAGAACAGTACTGCTGGCGAGTGCCACAGCCGTCGATTGCGCTGTGGCAGTCACGGCTTTGAGGACAGCTGGATCGACTGTCTTGGCATACTCATCAAGAATCTTCCCCGCCAGCGGAGTGGCTACCACCGCTTTGGCCAGCGATTCCATGTCACGCCGGGCAAGCCTTTGAAGCTGGGCATAGAATGCCTGACCGTCGCCGCTCCTGAACCCATATCGTGCTGCCAGAGGCGACAGCAGTGCCACCATCCGGCCAGCGTCGATGCTCGTTACATCAGCAAAGACATCCGCGACAAGCGACTTGTCCATTCTTTCTTCCAGAAGGTCCGCGATGGTCTGCTCGGGCGTGGTGATCGGCAGTCCCTCCCGCCGCGTGCTGGCCTCCGCAGGCAGTTGCCTGACTCTAAAGACGAGTTCATGACGTTGCGTTTGACGGCGCTTCGGAACGGTGAACTGGTACGGCTCTGGAACCAGATCACCCAGCCCCAGCAGGTAGGCGGCGGTCGCGCCCGAAGCCACTGCATCAGCTGGCTTGCTGGTTAGACGCTTTTCTGCGGTGAGCTTTGGGCTGATTGAGAGCCAAGCTGCCTTCACGGCGTCGAACCGCCCGGTCGGCGCTCCTGCATTGCGGTAGATGCCTTGGCCGATACGCTCAAGGTGCCCTTGGTCGGCCAGACGGGATAGCTGGAGGCGCGTGATCCCGCAGGTGGCTGCCTGGGCTGTCGTGACCATGGCCCACTGGCTCGCAGTGAGGTCACTCAGCACACTAAGAGCATCCGTCGTTTTCATACTTGGATTGTATCTGCCTATTTGGTACATATCAAGCTCACATGCCCATCGCGGGCCGCGTGGCCGGTGGCCGGGCTAGCTGTTGCAGCACATCGGACACGTCAGGGGCCCGGTGAGCTTTGGCGATGTAGTGAGTCTTGGTGACCGCCGTGTCGGAGTGACCAAGTTGGGCGGCGGCATGGTCTGTGGCGCGTTTCCTATCCAACAGTGTGGCCACCGGGCGGAAACTGTGCGGGGCGCCCCATTCGAAGCCGGTGCCCGCGATGGCGTCACGCCACTGGCGACGGAAGGCGTTCGGCGAGCGGAACGAGCCAGATGTGGAAGGGAATACAGGGTCGTCTGGCGCAGGCCACCACGCCAACACTGCCTACGTCGCTACCGACGTGGTCGAGGGCGACACTGACCGCCCAGCCGGTCTGCAAAGCGTGGCGATTCGGCCGGCCAGCATCGATCACCAGTTTGGTGGGTTCACGTCGCCGATCTCGTAACTGGAACACGGCAACGGCGCCTCTGAGGCCGCGTACAGGTCAAATACGCCTGAGGCCCCAGCATCCAGTAGGCGGCTTTCCTTGCGTTCTGGCCTGCCAATACGTGGCTCTGCAGGGAGATGCCGGTAGCGTCTAACCATGGCCACGCCGCTTGCGCTCAACGAGATTCGGCGGCGTGCCGCGGGGTTTGTTCTGGACTGGAAGGACTCTCCCGGCCGCGAGAAACAGGATGGTCAAGACTTTGTGCGCGCCTTGCTGCAGGTTTACGGCATCACCAACAGGCGGGCCAGGCTGTTCGAGCACCAGGCGGAGCGGCTTTCGACGGGCAACCAGGGCTACATTGATGCCCTGATTCCTCCTAGCGATGACCGGCCTGGCATGGCAGTGGAAATGAAATCGGCCGGCCAGGACCTGGCTGTCGCTAAAGAACAGGCCTTGGACTATTTGGACAGTCTCACAGATGAAGAGATGCCTCAATACATTCTGACCTGCGATTTCAAATGGTTCCGGCTGTTTGACATGGAGGTGGCCGATACCGAAGACGCGTTTGAGTTCCCGCTAGCGGACTTCCCCAAGCATGTCGAAAGGTTGGCGTTCTTGGCGGGCTACGGCATCGGCGCCCCCACCGCAGCGGAACAGGAAGCCGCCTCGGTCAAGGCCGCGCGTCTGATGGGTGGCCTATTTGAGGCCATGGAAGATGGCGGCTACACCGAGCAGGAGACCTCCGTCTTCTTGGTACGCACCTTGTTTTGTCTTTACGCCGATGACGCGGGCGTGTGGCAGCGCGGCATGTTCACCCGTTTCCTCAAAGAGCGCACCCGTGAAGACGGCAGCGACCTGGGTCCGCAACTGGCGCTGCTCTACCAGGTGTTGGGCAAACCATTCGAAACCAGGCAAAAGTGGGGTTGACCCCGTTTGCCGGACAGTTCTTAGTTTCATTATCCGGCTCTACCCATGAGCCGTTGCTCGTAGCCTAGTGGCGACATGTAGCCGATGGCGGAGTGACGCCGCCGGGCGTTGTA
>WQXJ01000062.1 GCA_009784895.1 Micrococcales bacterium
TTGACGAGTGGCAAAAGGAGCATTCACCCAGGCCCGGCGAAACCCCCATAGCCAACGGCCGAAGAAACAGGTCACGATGCGACTCGACGTCGACGCAATCGACCGCTTCAAGCGACTAATCAAGCCCACGGGCATCCCGTATCAAAGCCTGGTCAACCTCTACTTGGCCGACTGCGCCGCCAACCAGCGCGAACTCGCGCTGGCCTGGGCCCAGCGAAATACCGCGCCCGCTGGCGAGGGCGGATCAGGGCCGCCCGGGTGGGTTTGGAGCCGGCACGCCGTTCGGGTCGTCGGTCACCGGGTCGAACACCGCTAGCCCTTCGGCCTCTGCGGCTGCAGCCTGCTGCCGGTCATGGGTGAAGAACTCGACGGTTGGACCCGCGATGCGCAGCGTCGCGGCGACATGTATCGCATCAGCGCCTCGGACTGGCCCTGACAAACGTGCGGCTTCGATCATCAAGGCGTCGTCGACGGACAGCCACAACGACACGTGAGAGAAATACTGGTCGAGGTCGTTGACTGCGGCACCGAGATTCTTGACGACGTGGGTGGCCTCGAGCGGCATGAAACGCGACGCCGCAATTGTGGCGCCGGCGGTGGTGCACGACTCAACGAACTGGGCGGCCGCATTCGAGCCGTCGAGGCTCGCGGCCAAGACAACGGACGTGTCGATCACCTTTACGCTGGCGACGGCTTTCATCGGCGGTTCCGAGCCCGGGCAAGGGCATCGAGCGATGAGATGCCTTCGACGCGCCTGGGTACCAAGGGAATGGGGGTCGGGGTGACGCGCTGTGCCCAGCCTGCCGCCACAGCCCGCTCCAGGGGATCATCCTGGGGGATGCGGGTGACCTTGTAGGTCGGCCTTCCTCCCCGTTCGATGACGAGGTCCTCTCGGTCTGCGATCCGAAGCGCCGCAGAAATGTTCTTGTTAAGTTCAGTGACCGTCATCGTCGCCATGCGAGGAAGGCTAGCAACATCTAGCAAGACATGCAAGTTATGCGGTCTAGCTGCATCGGCAAACGGTAGGGCGCGGACCCTTCTGCCGTCTCCAAATTCCTTCGCCGGGGCACTGCATCAAGGTGATGGAGGTCTTCAAAGAGAGTCGAAGCAACGTGGGACCTGTCCGCGTTCGCCTAGGCGACTTCTTCACCGAGGATGATCTTCGGCATTGTCGTCAGGCAACGATTCCAGCGCTTGTAGAACTTCTCTAGTGCTGGTTTGCACAGGGCTGCGTGTGCCTCCGGGCTCTCAAGCGTCCAGAACAGCGCGTAGGTGACCTTGCCCACGTTGCGGGTCAACCGAATGGGTAGCTCACCTTCCTTGACCGCCTGGAAACTGCCTTGACGATGAGTCCGCTTGATGTACTTGACATCAATCACGCCCGGTTGGCTCCGATAAAACTCAGCGACTTCCCTCATGAGGGCTTCAATCTCGTCCTGCCGATCAACCCTGGCTTCATAGATACACACCTCGTAGAACACGGTGACACTCCTTCCTCAAGACAGTCCAGTTCCAGCCTACGGAGCCGATGGCCGTTGTGACCTCATCGACATGTCACTTGCGGCATCTCCTTGGAACAAGCAGCGGATGGTGAGCATAGTGATTCTCGGCCATCATCCCCCGCCTACGCCATGAGGACCAGAGCGGCATTGTTGGTCATGGCTGGGTCACGGTCACTGTCGAGGTAGAGGACGCCATAGGGGTGATGTGGCTGGCGTTGGGCTGCGCAATGTCGCCTCATAACTTGACCATGTGTCGTCCAGAGGGTGCGAAACCTTTTCACTTACCTGGGCAGTGATACCGAGGCGTGTGGTGTGCTCAACTGCCGCCAAGGTAGATCTCAACCCGATCGGAAGTCCATGTCGCGATCCCAGAGCCGAAGAAATCCTTGTCTTCAGTCCAAATAGGGCAACCAAGCGCCAATGCGGCTGCGACAATCGGCCAGTCCATTGGGTCACGCGCTCCAATGCGGATCAGCGAAGCCTCTTTCAGTGGCTCAGTGACATCCGACGGCACCACGTCGACAACCTCACGGAGCTGGCCGAGCGAATCAAGTAATGGAGCCGGGTCAAATCCTCGCTTCCCGACAATGGTCGGTAAGTGTCGAGCGGCCTCAACGAACGCAAGCTCGGGAGCAAAGAACGTTGCGGCATCGCCATGTCGCTGAATGATGTCTGCGACGCGGGCGCCAAGCACCGCACGGACAAGAATGTTCGCGTCAAGTATGATCCGCCGCGATGTCACAACTCTCGCGCTGTTTCTCACTTGACCCCACGTAACGCGTCGAATTCTTCCACGACCGCGTCCTCAGTCATGCCCAGTTCGGCCAACAACTCACTTGCTTTGCCTGCTGCCTCGGCGAAGGCCGCAATCTCTGCCTGTCGATCACGGCGAACTGGGACAAACAGGCCAACCGTCCGCCCATGACGAGTCACCGTCACCGGCTCGGTTTGGTCAATGTAGTCCGCCAAGTCCTGCCGGAACTCCCGAACACCAACGCTCAAGCTCATCGCCAACCCCTCCTTGTGTACATTTGTGTACACAATATCTGATGCTGCGTCTCTTGCCAAGGTGCGGCCTGGTGGTGGCCCACGAGCAGACACGCACACGAACTCGAGTACTTCGTTTTCTTGGCTCCTTCTAACATGGAGATGTATTCCTCACGGGTCGGGTATCTCCTTGGGGTCATTCTTGAATCAGCAATAGCGCGCTCGCCACGCAGTTTCGCAAGGTACAGACGGCTTCGGCCTCGGTCGTCAGTGCGGCTCTCTGGCACTCTCCCGATGATCACAAACTCGCCGTGGGTCTGGTTCCTAAGCCAGCGCAAGAATCCCCAATCGTCGCCATTCGAGGAATGGCTAGCAACACCTGGCAAGACATGCAAGCTGCTCGGTCTAGCTGCTCTTAGGCCAAATAGGCTTGAGATACGACAACTGTGGAGCATAGGAAACTCGAACTCCTGACCTCTTTCACGCCATGGAAGCGCGCCGCTAGCAATTGTGTCACGGCGGCTGGAAGGGTCATGCGCCCAGGTCCAGTTCAACCAAAGGGCCATCCTTCACGTTGCGGACAAAGCCGGTTCCGGCTTCAGTCCATTCCTCCGGGCTGAGCACGGAGACACTGACGTCTCGCCCGCAAGACCTGGCCGCACCGTCAACAGCTGCGCGGACTCTGGCCACATCTGGAGACCCAACAACAAGAACGTCGATGTCGTTCGGCTGGGGGCCGGGCTCACCGTAGAAACGTGCCGCCCATGAGCCGTAGATGGCGGCGTAGTCAATTCCTTTTATGCCGACCAGTTGGTCTTCGATCTTCGCTTTTGGCCCAATAGTCTTGGCCAGCAGCGACCTTAGGTCAGTAAAGATCGGCGAGGTCGTCACCGCCCAGACCGAGCGTCGGCCGCTCTTAAGTTCAGATTCGATGAGACCGGCTTCTGTCAGCCTTTCAACCTCGCGAGCGACAGTCGGCTGAGGTTTGCCGGTGCGCTCAATCAGCTCCCTAATTGCGAAGCGCCGTTCCGGCTCGAGGTAAGTGGCACCAAGCACTCCCAGCTGCACCTCGCTGCGGAAGATCGGGGCCAAACTTGGCCTTGGAGTACTCACACAATGCATTGTTCTATGCGGAATGCGAGTATGTCAAGCAGCCCAGCAGTGGCGAAGCCGGGAGAAGAAAACCCGCCCGATGGCGGCGACACCCTCCAACGCGCCAAACCACCACTCGCCCAATCGTGTGGGCTCAAGTGTGCGCTACCCGAACCGGCGACGTGCCGTCGAGAAGCTGGTTTTGGCAATGGAACAGGGGGTTTCTGAGGGTTTGGGCGATGACGGCAAGGTAGCAAGCCCGAGAATCGGCGTCTCAGCTGAACCAAGGAGATGGACTCAAACCCCGCTCACTGCGAAGGAAGTAGACGCAATTCGAACCGCGTATGCCGCGGAGCCAGCGCCACAACTTTGGCCATGCACTGCGGGGTGCACCGCGCCACAATCTGGACAAAGACTCGGTAGCCCCCCAAGCGGTCAATCGCCTGTTGAGCAGGATCGACACAGGCCAAGGTTGGTGAAAGCCATGCTGCCGGGGAAGGCTTTCTGGCACTTGACGCACCTGACGCCACGGAACTCGATCTTGGGATGACTATTTGGCGACGGTAGTGGTGCAATGCCAGGAACACGATCAGCATGCACGGCGAAAAGCTGCGGATGTTGGCGCCCAATCGCCGCGTGTACGTCACGGCGGGTCTTCGGAGGGACTTTACGTCCAACAACTATCACGTCGAGTGCTTCGGAGTACCCCGCCCATGTGAGTAGTGCAGACATGAACAGGTCGGGTGCCACCGCCGACATCGATAGCCTTTCCAGATCGCAATTGGCGAAGTCACCAACGTCGTCGGCCACAATGAATTGGGCCCGTACCGCTTCCGCATCAGCGAGAACCTGCCGATCCTTCGGGTCAGTGTGATCGAATCGCCCTCTGATCTGCCCAGTAGGGCCAAGACCCCAACCAAAACGTGTTCGCAAATCAGATACCGGCGTCATCCGCGGCGCCAGATGTCGGTCTGCTTCCTGTTCGACGTGCTGGCTCCACACCACAATGAAGCTGCTCTCGGGCGCACCGGCGATCAGCAGGGTTCTTGTGACTGGCCTGGCCAGCACATTGGCGTCGACAAACACCCGCACGGACTCAGATGCCACCAAATAGGTCCACTTCCAAGTCAGCCGCGTAGTGCTCAGCCACTGAGTTCATCAACTCCCGACGGAACCGATCATATTCTGCTACCGGGACGCGATGCCGGTTGCCGACTCTCAAAGCCTTGATCTGCCCGCTGGCGATCCGGCGCGAGATCGTGGTTCGAGACACTCCTAGCCGCTCAGCAATTTCCGCTGGAGTCAGGGTCTTGACGCGCGTACTCACGCTGATCGCCTGACCGTGTTCAGCAGCCTCCCGGACAACAGTAAGAAGCTGTTCGGCCCACTTTGGATGGGCAGGATCAGCAACTACTGGATGTGCCCGAACCTCCTCCGGGTCGAGCACAAGTGTTTGATTCATACTCCCATGGTAGCGCACTGTGCGCAGTTAGTTGCTCTAATTGCGCACAGTGCGCTACCAGACCATCCGCTCACTTCTCTGGCAGTAGTGTCTTTGCCGCATGGTGGGGACCTATTCCTGCGTCCGCCGATGTGATCAACCACATCGGGACGTGAGCGTCGATCTATCGCTGAATCAGCGTTTGGCAGCGCCCTGCGGCATCGGACATGTTCCCGCGCTTGCCGCATCGATGCAAATAGGTTGACGAGTGGCTGGTGCCAGTGGCCAGGTTTCGGCCGAGAGGTGATATGGTACATACACGGTACTATCCGGATAGTAAAGGGAGGCCGCATGCCACCTCGCACACGAACTGGGAGCTCCGAACTGGGGAATGCGATCCGCGATCGGCGAATCGAGTTGGGATTGAGTATTGAGGAGGCGGCGGGCAAAGCGGGCGTCGGAGCAAAGACTTGGGGACGCTACGAGTCCGGCGCATCCATCAGGCAGGACAAGGAACGAGGAGTGTGCCGGGCACTTCGGTGGACCAGCTTCGCCGTGATTTGTTCTTCAGAAGACGGCTCCAAAAGCGAAAACCCATTTGTCGTCGACAACCGGCATCAGGCATGGTCGCAGGGGCTAGCTGACCTCTACGGCACCCTTTGCGCCGCCACGTTTGCGGTTGGCAGTGACATTGTGCTCGACAACCTGAAACAGGATCTCACCGAACTGGCACGGAGTGCGCGTGGGACCCACCTTGGTGAACTCCCATGTTCCTGGTTTGGTGACTCCTTGCCTCGGCAGTTCCTTCACCGCTACGACTACGAGTTCACCTACAAGCTGAGATCTGCGGTCAAGCTACTGCGCCGCCGGTTCCGATTTGGCCACTTGGAGGCGCACACAGTTCTTGAAGAAATCGCCTTGTATCTGATCTTTGGTGAAGCCGAATCGTTAGCTGATATCGGTCCCGAATTCAGTGGAGCGGAGAACCAATGGCTT
Source organism: Micrococcales bacterium (assembly GCA_009784895.1). Classification (NCBI taxonomy): domain Bacteria; kingdom Bacillati; phylum Actinomycetota; class Actinomycetes; order Micrococcales; species Micrococcales bacterium. Next base: position 6,019 of record WQXJ01000062.1, read on the forward strand.
GACTGGCTCGGAGAAATGCTCAGTGATCTAGACGTCGAATACTATCTCTTTAGTTCGGCCGAAGTGGTAGCCCCGGGTTTTACTTATCATTTCGATCGCTGGGACGAGGAACAGTTCTGGTGCTACTCTCAGAATGTTGTGGACCCCGTAGCTGACAGCAGCCAATTGAGCCACAAGACCGAAGACTGAGTGTTTGCCCTGATCGCACCGGTATTCCATCCAGAAGGCGTGGAGCATAGGAGATTCGAACTCCTGACCTCTTCCATGCCATGGAAGCGCGCTACCAACTGCGCCAATGCCCCTTGAGCCAGATCAGTATAGTCCACCGCGTGCGACTACCGTGCGTTTGCGAAAGCCAGCGCCGCCGCGCGGCAGGAGTCGAAGGCGCGTCAGCTAAGACGGCCACAGGCCGGCGAGCTCCGGCCACGCCCCGGCAACTAAGGTTTGGACTTCTTCCAGCGGCGCCACACCAGCCAGAGGCCAAGTGAGTAATTGACAGCAAAGACGCCCAGGTAGGGCCCGTAGGCACGGCGCAGGATCGGCTTGGTGCGGGAGGCCGCCAGCGCAGCCAAGCCGCCGATGCCGGCCGCCCGGGTAGCGCGGGTAGCCGCCACTGCCAAGACAAACCGCCCCAAAGGCACACCCATGTCCCCAGCTTTGGCGGCGTAAACCTTGACCGGGATGCCGTTGGCAACCTGCCGCCACAGGCCGCGCACACCGCCGGCCAGGTGTTCCCCAGCCGTCTGACGCATCCAGTTGGTTACCAACAAGGTTGGCGGCCTATGTCCGGCCCGCGTCAACAGGGCGTTAACCAGTGCCCCGGCGGCTGATCCGGCTGTCAGGCAGACAATCGCCTTGGGCATCTGGCGGGGACTGGCCAGCGCGACGGTGGCCAGATAGACCTCCTGGGTCAGCGGCGAAGAGGTCGCCTCGGCAAAACCCCAGGCCGCCGCACCGAGCAGTCCAGCCTTAGAGTCCATCAACTGCTTCAGCCTCAACCAGGCGCGAGATGTGGCCGGGCGGGCTGGGCCTTGATCTAGCATCGCCATGATTTGCCGGCGCAGCAGCTCAGTGTCATTGGCGTCAAGGTCCTCAGGTTGGATCGCTTCGCCCACCCGCACCTCCACTGGCCCCGGCCTGAACGGCCCGTGCTTTGGCAGCAGCCTTGACGTCCCAACCACCGCCACCGGCAGCACTGGCACGTCGAATTCCTTGGCCAAATGCAGCGGACCGGTGTGGAACTGGCCAATCTGTCCATCGGTGCTGCGGCCGCCTTCGGGGAAAACCAACAGGGAAGAACCAGAGCCAAGCACTTGGCGGGCGCCTTCGACCAGGGTTTCGTAACCATGACCGCCGTGGCGCCTGACCGGCACCGCACCGATCGCCAACTTCAGGGCGAAAGCCTTCCACTTTTTGTCAAACCAATAGTCCCCGGCCGCCACCACGACCGGTTTGTACTGTGCCGGGATCGCTGCCAGCAAAGCCGGGGTGTCGGTGTGAGAGGAGTGGTTGGCCACCACCACCATTGCCTCGTAGGGGGCCGAACCGGTTACACGAAAGCCGCCCACCAGGTGGAAGGCGTTGCGCCAAACCCCACGCCGGATCCAGCCGGCTAGGTTGAAGCCCGGTGGCAGTCCTACCCGGCGCTTAGTGGTCATGCCAGCACCGCCGCCAGCGGCAGGATCAGCAGCAGCGAGTCGACCCGGTCAAGTAGACCGCCAAAGCCGGGCAGCCAGGTACCGGCATCTTTGGCACCGGCTTGACGTTTGACCATCGATTCCACCAGGTCCCCTCCTATAGCGCCAATCACGACCGCGATCACCAGGCCAGGTGAGAATTCTCCCAGCACGGCCAAGACTGCCATGCCACCAAGCGCTGCCCCAACCAAACCGCCAACACTCTTGTTAGGTGAAAGTGGCGAAATGGCTCGCCGCGCCCAGCCAAAACGCCGCAGTCCTGTGCCACCGCACCAGGCTGCCACATCGGTGGCGGCCGCCGCAAAGCAGACTAAAAAGGCGTTTCGTCCAAGTATCACCAAATTGGCCAACGACCAGCTCAGCCAGATCGTGCCAAAGGCTGTCAGAGCGGCCCGGCGCAGACCATCGGTCACGGCCCCGCTCAACACCGCCGGCGCCGCGCCAAGCAGTGCCACCAATGGCACCAGTCCCAGGTAGGACGGCCTGAGCCAGGCAGCCAATGGGTAGGCCACGGCGGTCAGCATCAAAATGGTCTCTTCCGGCAGCGGCAAATTGACCAAGCCGACGTATTCGCGCACCGCTTGCAGCGCTAGGAGCGCGGCTAAGGCGGCCGTTGGGCCTGGGCCCATCCACATCGGCACTCCAATGACGGGCAGGATCAGCGCCCAAGTGGTCCAGCGACGGCGCAGCTCGGACTTGCCCGAAAGGAAGACCGGCAAAGCGGCCACGACCAAAACGGCCAAGGCCATCAACATCAAGAACACGGCCCGGCCTTCGAGGTCCAGATGCCAAGGGCCAATCGCGAAGTGAACGGCGAAGATCTCTCGATTGAAGGCTGGCATATCAGCCACCCAGAGCCCGGCGCCCGGCCGCTAGCCTCGTCACCGCCGTGACCAGCGATCCAACTATCACCAACGCCGCCAACACCGGCAGCCAGGCCGGCACCGCGGTGCCAAGCACAGCCAAAGCGCAGCGCTCGGTTTTGCCCAATGGCCCACCGTTAGCTCTGGGTCCTCCGCCTCCGGCCACGGCCAGCGAGGCGAAGGTGGGCCAGGTCGCTGCCAAGCCCGCCACCAATACCCAGGTGAGGGACGACATCGGCCCAAAAGCCAGCAGTGTAGACGGCTCGCGCCCCGCCAACACTGCCAGGCCAGCCACCATCAGCAAATCCGAGACCCTATCCCCCAGTTCGTTCAGCGCAAAACCCCACGGCCGCGACACCTTCCGGGCCCGGGCCACTGCCCCATCGAGGTTGGCTCCGGCCAGGCGGCCGGCCAGGGCTATCAAGGCCACCGGCCACCAACCCAGCGCGATGGCCACGGCGGCGACCAGCCCAAACAGCACTCCGAGCGATGTGAAAACATCGGGCGAGACCTGCCGCTTGACCGCCCAACGCGCCGGCGCCGATAGCCGCCTGGTGTACCAGCCCTTCAGCGCGTAGAGCCCGCGGGGTCCGGCCTGAGACATGGGCGCAAGCATATCCGCCGCCGCCCAAAACCCGGTTTCCAGCGCCGATATGACCGCGGCCAGATTCGTGCCCAGCTAGGCCAAACCCGCCAGACGGCCGCTAAAGCGTCAGCAGGTTTTCCGGTCCGGCCGGTGGCGCCACCGGCCGCAACAGTGGCCACCTGCCGGGTGGCCTCAGCCCCCTAGAGCACCAGCAAGTTAGCAGGACCAGCCCGAGGCACCGCCGCCAGGACAATCCGCTGGTCGAAGGTGACAAACCGGCCATCGTTGGCCACCGCCAAGGCCAGTAGGTAAGCGTCGGTCACTTGAGCCGGACCCAGCACCCGGCCCGGGTCGAGGGTTAGGGCCGTGGCAGGCAGGTCTGCCGGCCAGAACTGATGATGCGGGCTGGCGGTGGCCTCGGTGATCAGGTGAATGGCCTGGGTGGTGGTGACGCCGGCCGGGTAGCGCGGGCTTGAAATGACGCGGACAAAACCGGCTTGGGTAATGGGACAAGACGCCCATCCCGAATCGATGACCTGGTCGAACCACTGCCGGGCGCGGTGGTGGAAAACATGTTCTGAGTCGAAA
>WQXJ01000063.1 GCA_009784895.1 Micrococcales bacterium
AGGGGAGTGGTCGCCCCCAGGCCGGTCACCACCACCGAAGCTGTGCTCATCAGTTCTGGGCGGCGGTGATGAAGTTGACGGCGTCACCTACGGTTGCTAGGTCCTTGATGGCGGAATCGGGAATCTCAACTGAGAACATGTCTTCCGCCAAGGTGACAATGGTCATCATTGACAGTGAGTCGATATCCAGGTCATCGGTGAAGGACTTGTCCAGGGCGACATCGGCAGCGTCGAGGCCGGTCTCGTCGACGATGATTTCGGTCAGGCCGTCCTGGACGGCGGTGGCATCAAGGGCCATGGTTTCTCCTATAGGGTTTCGGCGGTTGTTGAGGTGGGCGAGTTGGCCGCCCGGCTGGTGGCGGGCGGTTGGGGTTGGGGTGGAACAAAATCGCTGGCGGCCAGTCCCGTCACTTTGACACCTTTCATGCCGCGTTTGGCCAGGCCGGCCAGTACCCCGGCTGGGGCCAGCTCCAGCGTCCTGGTTGGGCCCAGCGCCAAGATGGTCTGCTGCACCAGGTCCCACCTGACGGGCCGGGTAACTTGGTCGACCAGGACTTGCCCGATGCCGGCCGCTGCCGTTTGGGCGGTGCCGTCACCGTTGGTGATTAGCGGGTAGGTGGCGTCTTGCAGGTCGAGCCTGGCGATGGCAGCGGCCAGTTCGGCTTTGGCCGGTTCCATGTAGCTGGTGTGAAAGGCGCCGGCCACATCGAGGCGGATGACCCGGGCTCGGGCCGGGGGAGTGGCAGCCAGGCGGTCAAGGGCTTGGATCGATCCGCCGGCCACCACCTGGGCTGGGCCGTTGAAGTTGGCCACTTGGGCGCCGGCCTGCTCGATGGCCTCAAGCACCTGGTCTGCCTGGCCACCAATAACAGCGGCCATGCCAGTGGGCTCGGTCTTGGCGCAGGCCGCCATGGCCCGGCCTCTAACAGCCACCAGGCCAACGGCGTCCGTCTGACTGAAAACACCGGCCACGGCAGCGGCCGCGAATTCGCCCACCGAATGACCGGCCACAGCCTTGATCCGGGCCTCGGGATTGGCCTGCCGCCAAGCGTCATAGCTGATCAGGGCGGTGGCCACCAGCAGCGGTTGGGCAATGGCGGTGTCCTGGATGACCTCGGCTGAAGAGGTGGTGCCGTGCTGAATCAGGTCGATGCCGGCGGCCACAGACCAAGCCTCAAGTTTCGACCTAGCGCCAGGTAGGGCCAGCCATTCGGTCAGCAAGCCCGGTCGCTGGACACCCTGGCCGGGACTGAGCAGGACACACACGCGCTCTAGTTTGGTCGGGGCCGGCTTGATACGCGAAGACCGCCTGGCACAGTGCTTACGGCGCGGTTTTGTAGGAATCCTCTAGTAAGCGGCCGGGGGCCGCTACTAGAGGATTCATAGCTCTGCTTGTTTGCCGCGTCTTCTCGGGCGGACGCAATGCGTCCGCCGCGTGCGACACGGCGGCGATCCAGCCGGCCGTGCCGGTTTCCTAGAGGATTCATGGCTCTGCTTGTTTGCCGCGTCTTCTCGGGCGGACGCGATGCGTCCGCCGCGTGCGACACGGCGCCGCCCCGACCTTTCATGCCAAACCCTGGACTCGGTGAATTGGGGGTGGTGCCAAACCCTGGACTCGGTGAATTGGGGGGTGGTGTCAAAGCTCGGACTCGGTGGATTGGAGGCGGCCGCAGGCCAGGGCGTGCTGCAAGATGAAGGACTCGCGTGGATCGGTTGGGTCCCAACCGGTCAGCTTGGTGATTTTGCCCAAGCGGTAGCGCACGGTGTTGGGGTGGACAAACAGTTCACGGGCGGCGCCTTCGAGCGAGCGACCGGTCGACAAATAGGTCGACAAGGTCAAAGCGGCATCCTTGCCGGAATCCTCGATCATCTGATTGATCTGCGCCAACGTCGTCTTGGCCAGGGGGTCGCCCAATAGGGCTCGCTCCGGTAGCAGGTCGTCAGCCAAGACCGGCCTGGGCGCTTGGGGCCAGGCCGCCAGGGCGTCAAGACCGGCACTGGCCGCCCTAAGCGAGGCCGGCGCCTGCTCCAACCCGGGTACTTCCGGGCCCACCACGATGGGCCCGGAGCCCAGGTGAGGCACCAGGCGAGTGACGGCATCGGGCGGGGCACCGCCCAAAACCAAAAGGCACCGGTCAGAATGGAAACCAACCAAGAAATCAGGTACAGCTCGGCGCACGTGGTGGCGCAACTCGGCGCCGGCGCGCTGACCCCAAGGTGCCTCAAGACCCACCACCACAGTCACAATTGGCCCATCCCCAGCCCAACCCAAGGCGGCCAGGCGCGACCGCAACGAGGACCCAATCTGGCCCCGCACCAGGGCGTCTACCACCAATGCCTCCAGGCGAGCATCCCAGGAACCGCGCTCTTCTGCGGCCCGGGCGTAGACCTCGGCGGTGGCAAAGGCAAACTCGCGGGAGTAGCGCAGAACGGCGAATTGGAGTTCCTCGGCCCGTCCGGGGGCCGATATGACCTCGGATTCGGCTTCGATGACGTCAACCCCGGTGCGCAGCAGCTGAAGGGTTTGCTGCAACGACACTGTCTTGGTTAGTTCGCGCGGCGCCACGGCGAAAATGTCGACCGAAGACTGGGCCGTGGCTTTGGCGTTGACACACCAATCGATGAAGGCGCCAATCGAGGCCTGCGCCACCAGGCCAACCCAAGAGCGGTCCTCGGCGCTGAGCTCTCGGTACCAGGAGAAGTCAGTGTCAATGCGTTTGAGCAGGGTCGTTACCAGGCGGTCGCGGTGGGAATGCAGGCGGGTGACTGTCGTGGCACAAGGCACTGGATGGGACTGCGATCTGGCGGGCATGGGCTCATGCTAGCGGACGGGTTTTGTAGGCGAGCCACAAATACCGGCCTGAACCGGGTTTGGACCTGGCGCCTGGCGGGCGCGGTTCCTGGCCCCGCTCCTACCCGTCGGCTGGGCCCGGCGGCGGCGGTGACCTTGGCAAACAGGCAAAAGTGGGGGGTTTCAGCCGGGCCGGCACGGGCCAGGCGCTTTAGTTGCAGGACTGTCCGTATCTTCGCTTTCACCGCCTGGCGGTGGCTGAAGTGCGAATCGTGAAGTAGCGTAGCGGTGATGAACGCTCACAGCGGCAAGGAGAGCAGGCAAGTGTCCCCGGACGACCCGCTGGGCCTCAAACCCGGCTTCGTGGTTCAAGAGATCGGCTATGACGACGATGTTGACTTCGATCTGCGCGAAGCCATCGAAATGGCAACCGGCAACGAGCTGGAGGACGAAGACTACGACGATGTCACTGACGCTGCCTTAATCTGGTGGCGTGACGAGGATGGCGATTTGACCGATGCCCTGGTCGACACGCTGGCCTTGCTCGAAGACGGTGGTGTGGTCTGGGTGCTGACGCCCAAGCCGGGCCGGCCCGGCTACCTCGATTCAGCTGAGATCGCCGAGGCCGCCACCATCGCCGGGCTGCACGCCACCACCAGTGTCTCGGTCGGGTTGGACTGGTCTGGCACGCGCCTGGCGGCCAGGGGCCGGACCAAGCGCTGACACCGCCAGGCGGCCTAAACCGGTCACCTGGGGGCAGGCGGGCTATGGCCCTGTCCGATGCCGGCGGTCCGGGTTTGCCCTTTGCCTAGCCCTAGTAGCCGAGGCCGAGCATTTGGGCGGACAGCTCCCAGTGGCGCCGCACTATGTCTTCGTCGTAGGCCTTGGGGCTGGTTTTGCTGATGCGGCGATTCGAGCCGTAATACTCCCCGGTGGTCCATGTTTGGCCCGGGCTGCCCCCGGCGAAGTGGGCCAAGTTGGCGCCGCCCTGTTCAGGTTTGGTCAGGAACCTTTTCAGTGGTGAGTGGAAAACGAACCTGAAATAGCTTGAGGTCTCCGAAGCGAAACTGGTGGCCACATTGCCCGGGTGAAAAGCCACTGCGGCCAGATCCTGGCCCTGGTAGCGGGCGTGCAAGCCGCGCGTGAAGAGAACGTTACCTAGCTTGGAGTCGCCGTAGGCCCGGTTGGGGGAGAAGCGGTGCCAACCCTCCAGGTCATCAAGGTCCAAGCGGCTGTACCGGGCTGCGGCAATAGACGAGGTGTTGACCACAGCGGCCTGGCTGGCCAGCAGCAAGTCCAAGAGCTCGTGTGTCAGCAAAAAGCCTGCCAGGTGGTTGACCTGAAAAGTCAGTTCGAAGCCGTCTTCGGTTCGTTGTGGCCCCTTGAAAATGCCACCGGCGTTGTTGGCCAGGACATCGATGCGGCCGTCGCAGGCTTGCCGAAGTTCTCTCGCCAGGCGGTGGACATCGTCAAGTTTGGCGAAATCGGCCAGGAAGTAGCGGTCTGTCCCAACCCTTTTGGCCACGGCTTGCGTTTTGGGTTCGGACCGACCAACTAGAAGAAGATTGTGCCCTTGGTGGGCCAGCTGGACGGCGGCGGCGGCCCCAATGCCATCGCTGGCGCCGGTCAGAACAATGGTTTTCATTTGTCGCCCAAGCCTCTAGTCCTCGTTGGGGTCAATCTCGGCGTCGTGTTTGGTCGGATGGATTGTGCCGGGCAGGTGGTCAGGCGGGCCGTAGAGGGTGTAGAGCTTCAGCTCAGCCTGCCCGGTGTTGATGATGTCGTGCCAGGTGCCGGCCGGCACAAAAATGACTGAATCGGCGCTGACCTCGGTGGAAAAGGCGACTTCATCTTCGGTTGGCCCCATCCGGACACGGCCGGTGCCCTGTTCGATGCGCAGGAACTGGTCGTGATCCGGGTGGACCTCGAGGCCAATGTCGTCTCCAACCGGGATCGACATTACCGTTAGCTGTAGGTACTGGCCGGTCCAAAGGGTCGAACGAAAGTTCGGATTGAGGAGAGTTGTCTTCTCGATATCCAGGACATGTGGGTGTGGGCCGTGATCGGTGAGGTCAGGCATGGCTGCTCCTTTTCGAGGTGCCAGCGCCAGCTGCGCAGCCAGGGCGCCGGGTCGGTGTGCGGCTGAATTGAAGCACGGGTCCAGTCTGACACGACGAGCACATCCCCGCCCGCATCTGATGGGGCGTCTTGCGCCTCGGTGGCCCGGCCGTGGTGGGGCACCGAACAGCGTCGAAGCCTGCCAGGCGGATGACCCGCCAGGGTCGATGGCTTGGTGACTGGGCGCCACTTTCGGTCCGCACCTTCCGCGCGCGGCGAAATGGGAATGACAAAGGGGCCCGGGGCACGTTGGACCAATCGAGCCCCCGAACGTCGTGGAAAACGCTTCGTGGGTTTCTCCCACCCCCGTAAACAACGGTGAGAAACCGCTGAAGCGGCCGCTGACGCTACCCGGCTCTGTGCCGAAATCCGGCAGATACACGGATCTGATAAGAGGTCAACGGATGAGACACGCCCATACGAGCAAGGGACGCCGTCTTCGGCGGAGCCCCCTGGCCGCAGTGCTAGTTGTGCTGGCGCTGGTACTGGGGATGTTCGGAGCGAGCCCCAGGCAGGCCTTGGCCGCCGAGCCAACAGTGGACAACCCGGTCTTGTTCACGGTGCGCGGTTCGATGGTCAGCGGAGCGGTTGAATACCGAATCGTTGTGACCGGTGTCTTTGACCAGACCTACCAATCGTTCACAGTGACCTACCCCGAAGAGCTCAAGCTCAACTACCCCGGGACCATCACATCCGCCTGGAATGTCTCAGAATCCCAGGGCACCGGCACAAAGACACACACTTTTATCATCAAGACTGGTTCGGCTACAGCAACGGAGCTTTCGACCCACCTGGAAAACATGCATTTCACCCTGGCGAACCCACCCGATGTCTTTCCGCCGGAGAGCTCGGTGGTCTCGATCCAGGCTTCGTCTAGCAAGGTGACTGCCTTTGTCGACCCGGAAGGCTACGTCCACTACTACACGTTTGTGCCCAACTCGACAATCACCTGGCTACAGGCCTACAACGCCGCCAAAGCCAGCTCGATGCAAGATCCACGCTTTCCTGGTGATCCAACCAAGCGGCTCCAGGGCTATCTGGCCACTATCACCAGCCACGATGAGCAAAAGAAGGTCTACAACGACATTGCGACATACTGCGGCTGGCTAGGTGGAACCCGGCTGCTGAAATCTGATCGCACGCCAATTCTGGACGATTCATCGATTTCAGAAACCATTGGCAATTACGTTGGCAACAACGGAACGCCTCCGGCCAACTATTGGTACTGGGCCGATGGGCCAGAAGCCGGCAAGGTCTTTTACATTGGGGCGACCTACAATAGCACCGGCACGGCCGGCACAGAGAACCGCTATGACGGACGCACTCCGGTCGAAGGCACCGACACCGTGCCGCCGGCAGGCACGGCCTTCAATGGCTACACCTACTACACGTATTGGGGCAACACCGAGCCGAACAACTACGTCAGCGCTGGTCAGCCCAATATCAATAACTTTGGCGAGTATGCGCTGCAATTTGCCTACTCCGGTGCTTCTCATCCACCGGGCTACACCCCGGCGTCGCAAGGTGACAACTATCTGCCCCCAGCGGCTAGGTGGAACGACTTCCCAAATGTCGGCTCGGGCACTGTGCTCGGCTATTACATCGAATACGGTGGCTATCCCGGTGACCCGAAGGCGGACGAGCTTGGCGGCTCTGAGATCACCACGTCCAGCGAGGTCGAGCTGGTTATGCCAATTGTGGTGCAATACCGCTCCACAGTGATCCAGGATTCGACCGTCGACCCCGTTGTTTACCGGCAGATTTCCGCCATTGGCACCGACTACGACCACATCCTGACCTACGAGAATCACCTGCCCTACACGGCAGTGCGTTATTTCGACAGCGCTTTGTACACCATCACCGGCTACACCGCCTATGGTTACACCTTCATCGGCAGTCAGGACGACCGGGATAACCTGACGATCAACGGCTTAGGTGACGTCTCGGGGTTCCACTCAACCAAGAATCAGCGGATCGTTTTCCAATACAAACCCAACGACTACACGGTGACATTTGACGCCAACTATCTAGGGTGGAATTCAGCCAGCGTGTCACCGGGTTCAAAAACGGTGCAATTCGATTCACCTTACGGCACTCTGGCCAATGCCAAGCGCCCGGGTTATACCCTCACCGGCTGGTATCACAACCAGGGTGACGCGCTGCTGGGAACCAACGCCGTTTCCGCTGATGACCTTGTGACGAAATGGTGGGATTCAACCCTGTATGCCGGCTGGTCGGAAAACAACGACTACGTGGTCCACTACGATCTGAATGACAGTCCCAGTGCCCCGGCCACCCCGATGGCCTTTTTCGACAAGATTGGTGTGTCTTGGACCGACACGGGTCTGGTGCCAGCTTCGAACCCGACCAGACTTGGATACGTCTTCGCCGGATGGAGTGTCACGGCCAACGGCACCAAGCAGGGTGTCACGGCCGGCGACACCTACGGCTCTCTGGCCGCCAGCGACGCGGAAGACTCCATCACGTTGCAGGCCCAATGGAAGGACGCCAGCAACATTTGGGTGGTCTACCACCTCAACGGGGCCGATTCGCCGGCCAGTCTGGCAGACCACCAGCTTGACGACGAGGCCGAGCTTGTGCCTCTGCCGGCGGCCAGCCGTTTGGGTTATGACTTTGAGGGCTGGTTGGTGGCCGATGACGGCGACGGCAACTTGGGCGGAACTTACCTTGACTCCGACGCCATGACCTTTGACATGATGGCCGCACCGGGCGCCAGCTTCATCATTGTCGAAGCCCAGTGGAGCGCCAAGTCCTACGCCGTCAACTATGACCTCAACGCCCCGGCGGGCACCGCCTACGGCACAGCCAAAACAGTTGGTTGGCTCCAGAACGGCCTAGTCCCTCCTCTTGAGGGCAATCCCTCCAGGTCCGGCCATGTGTTCATGGGTTGGAACACCAGCCCAGACGGACTGGGCCTGACGGCCAACGTTGGCTCTTCCTACGCCCAGCTGGCGGGGGGAGACGACACGGTCATGGCCACCACGCTCTACGCCCTGTGGCAGCCGGCCCGGACCTATTCCGTTAGCTACGACACCAACGGCGGCTCGCCGGCCAGGTACGACGACCTGACTGGGGTTTATTGGGAGAGCGATAATCTGTTGCCCTGGCCATCCCCGCCAGTCGGCTACAACTTTGCTGGCTGGAAAGTTGTCTTCAACGGCGACAAGTCGGGTGTACTCAGCAGTGACACCTATGGTGATCTGGCCGATGATCCAAATGTCGGCCACATTGTGCTTCAGGCCCAGTGGTCGCCCAAGCAAAACTTCGTTGTCAAATACGACCTCAACGGCGCCACCCAGGTGGGCTATCCAACCCAGAAACCGGGCGCTGGCTCGGCGCCGGGGGAAGTGGTATGGACACAGATCAACCTGCTGCCCGCCGCCAACCCTGTTAGAACCGGATACACCTTCTTGGGTTGGAACACCGCTGAGGAGGGTGACGGCCACCCGGCCACCACCTCCGATAGCTATGCCACCTTGGCTGGCGGCGACGATACAGAGTCCAGCGTCACCCTGTACGCCCAATGGGTTGCCGATTCGGTCTACACCGTGCGATACGACCTGGCTGGTGGCAGCGGTTCGGTGCCCAACGTCGAACTCCTCCCAAAGGACATCGTGCCGGTTTTGCCCGAGCCGGTGCCGCCAACGGGATTTGATTTCAGTCACTGGGTGGTGGCAGACGACGGCTACGGCAATAGCTCACCGGCGGCGGTAGCCGGCGATAAGACCTATGCCGAGCTGGTCTGGGGCACAGACACTTCGAACTACCGCAAGTACATTGTTCTCAAAGCGATCTACACCGAGAAAAGCAGCTTCACCGTCAACTTTAACTGGAACTGCGGTGATGCTCCAACCGTTGACACCATCACCGGTGTCAGATGGACCGCTAATGGTTTCACGCCGCATAGTGCCACACAGGCGGGCAAGAACCTGCTTGGCTGGACCACTGACCAAGACGGCCAGTCCAACTACGTCTTGCCAGCCACCCAATACAGGACGCTGGCCGGCAATGACGATACCGTCACCGAAGTGACGCTGTACGCCCAATGGGAAGAGGCCAGCTTCATTGTGCGTTACGACCTCAACGGCATCTTGGCGCCGGCTGGAAACAATGACTATGACCAGAGAACTGTTGGTTTTGATGATGCGGGCTTGGTGCCCCCAAGCCTCGACCGGGTCGGCTACCAGCTAGACCACTGGGTGGTTTCGGAAAACGGCGCCGACGCCCACCACGTCACGGCCCTAGACAGCTACAGGACTCTGGCAGCCACCGGCGCGCCCTACATCACGCTGCAGGCCCAGTGGGTGGCCAAGAACTACGTTGTCCACTACGACACCAACGGCGGCAGCCCGGCTATCGCCTCAACTCCGGCCACCGGTGCCGGCGCTTTGCGGTGGTGGTCAACCGGTCTGCTGCCCAGTGTCGCGCCAACGCGACTGGGTTACACGCTGCAAGGCTGGAAACTGTCCAACATTGGCGGAACCGACCTTGATGCTGGCGACATTGCCGCTGGCAGCCTGGTCACCGCCGCCACCAGGTATTCTGACCTGGCCTGGGACGGCACGATGGACTGGGGCAACATCACCCTGCAGGCCCAATGGCTGGAGGATCCGGATGTGACCATCACCTACAGCCCACTCAGCTTTAGCGCTAGTCAAGTGGCGCAGGGTGCGACTGATGGTGGCACCGTGTCACCAACCAGCCAGTCGATTGGTCCGGCTTCGGGGACAGCGTCTTCGACCGCTACGGTCAAAGCCGGGTATTCGTTTGTTGGTTGGTTC
>WQXJ01000064.1 GCA_009784895.1 Micrococcales bacterium
CTAAGGGGGCTGGGATGCGGCTGGCCCGGGCGAGGCAGCGTCTGGGTGAGGTTTTGAAGGAGATAGAGGATCAAGACTCTACGACACATGGTGTGAAAGGGGTTGTGTAGTCATGAGTGAATCAGCACAACACAGCTGAACCCCCGGAGCATCCTTCCATGCCACTCCGGGGGTTCGCCACCGCCCTGCTTAACGCCGCCGGCGCGCGATGACGGGTTGGCCGGCTAGGTGGGCTCGATCTGGATGGTGATTTTGCTGGGTGGTGGCTATTTAGGCACTTCTCGCCAGTTTTCCACCACCAAGCCCGGGACGCGCGAGAACTCATCCACGTTGGCCGTGGCAATGGTGGCGCCGAGCGAGACGGCGGTGGCTGCAATCAGCATGTCATTGGGGCCAATGGCCTTGCCGGTTTTTTGCAGCTTGTTGCGGATGATTCCATAGTGTTCAGCCGCCGGACCGTCAAATGGCACCACGCCGATGCTGGCGACCAGCGCCCTGGCTGCCTCGAGTGCCTTGCCCGAGCCGCCCTTGCGGGCGCCGAACAGCAACTCGGAGGCGACAACGCTGGGAATCCTGACCTCCGACGGGTCGCAGCAAAGTAGTCGCTGGGAGGCCGATCTGGAGGTGCCGCGCAGCAGGTCGGCACAGATGCTTGTGTCAAGCAGAATCACACGAAATCCCTGTCAGAATCGGTCTCCCAAGGCAGTTCCTCGGGGGCTTCGAGCGGTTCGTTGCCGAGGGAGCCGAGCAACTCCAGCAGGTCTGCTGACCAAGCTCGTCGACCCGTGGCCAGCCTCCGGTTGGCGTAGGCCGAAAGAGAGATGCCTTCGCGGGCGGCCTCCGACTTGGCCGAGTCGATGACGTCCAAGTCAAGGTAAAGGGTCACGGGCTTTCCTGCCACACCTGCCTCCTAATATATGATACTCACATCATACACCGAGGCGGGTTGCCGGTTCGTTGACGGTCATCGACTGGCATGACGACCCGACCGTTTTGGCGCCAGCAATTCGTGCAGGCGCGGTAGTAGGCGCTCGGGGCTAGGTGCTTCGGCCGGCGGCCAGCTCGAAGGCCTTGATAAACCCGTGTGTGGCGGAAATCGCACTGGCGACTTGGGCGACAGCTTCAGCATCCGGATCGCCCAGGTTGGCACCGTGGCCAACCGCGATGAAGTACTTCTTCCCATTCATCTGAGCCACGGCACCTTGGCCAATTGTCACTTTGCTTTTCTTGAGCTGGACCTGGTCCAGCGGCGCGGAGTCGATGACGTCACCTTTGGTGCCATAGAGGGTCAGTGCCCCCTGCGCAATGACGATTCTGCCGTGTTGCGCCAGAGGTTTCATGCCGCCAAAGCCTGATCCGATCTGGACTTCTTCGCCAACATAATCTGGCACCGGCGCGCCCATTGGTGCGGTCATTGTTCCTCCTGTTTTGAGTGTATTTGTGTCCCGTTAGTGCTGGCCAACAGCTCAGGGATGACGTCTTGGATGTCGCCGCGCAGAACCGAATTGGCCTGGGAGTCGTAGGGTGTGGCCTCGGCGTTGACGATAATCACCTTGGCCCCGCCTTGCAGGGCGACCGAAACCAAAGAGGCCACCGGTTGGACCACCAGGGTTGTGCCAATGGCGACCATCAGGTCGCATTCACCGGCCACCTGGTAGGCCCGTTCTAACGGCCTAGGGTCAAGCATCTCGCCAAATAGGATGACCGTGGCCCGGGTGATGCCACCACATTTGGGGCAATCTGGGTCTTCCTCCCCGGCGTCCAAGCGAGCCAGCTGATCCGCCATCGGACCGGTGGCGCCGCAGTCTTCGCAACGCCAGCTCCGAATGTTGCCGTGCATCTCCAATACCCTGTCAGGGCTGTTCCCAGCCGCCAGGTGCAAGCCATCGGTGTTTTGGGTGACTATGGCCAAGAGCTTGCCAGCCGTCTCGAGATCGACGATCGACTGGTGCGCCGCGGTCGGGTGGGCGGCCTGCATATACATTTCGTCGCGGCGTTGCCAGGCGACCTTGCGGACTTCGGCACTATGCAGGTAGTCATCGAGATTAGAGACCCGCTCGGCCGCCGGATTCTTGGTCCACACGCCCTGCGGTCCGCGGAAATCAGGTATGCCGGCGCCGGTCGAAATGCCCGCGCCGCTCAGTACAACAATCCGCTGGGCGGCTCCAACCATCTTCTTCGCAGCGGTGATGTCGTTCATGCCCACCAACTTAGTGCCCACTGCGGCTCAACGCGCGCGCAGCGCGAAAACGCCCCAACCAACATACTGACGGGTGGAGCGGGCGTAGCGAGCCGGTTCGGCCGTCAATTCGGCGCGGACTTGACCAGCCATGTCGTCATCTGGATGGGCGTCGAGCCAGGTCCGCATGGTCAGCCATTGCGCCGCCTGGTAGCGATCCCAGCTGTCCTGATTGGCCAAGACCATTTCGACCACGTCATAACCCAAGCCACCAAACTGTTCCAGCAGCTCAGGCAGAATCAGGAAATCATCTGGGCCAGCCGCTTCGCACTCCTCTACGGTTATCTGGTCCGGGGGCATCTGGCGCCAGTAGGGCTCGCCAATCAGCATGATCCCGCCGGGCCTGAGGCTTTGGGCCAGTAACTCGACCGTGCCGGGCACGCCGTCACCAATCCAAGTCGCCCCAACGCAAGCGGCTAGGTCAACTGGCCCTTCGGCATCGGGCGTGACATAGCCGGCGGCGTCGGCATGGACAAACCGGACGCGATCAGCCACGCCAAGTTCGACCGCGCGCGCCCTGGCCTGCTCGGTAAACATGGCGCAAAGGTCAACACCGGTTCCGGTCAAGGCGTGGTCGCGGGCCCAGGTGCAAAGCATTTCCCCCGAACCGCTGCCCAGGTCAAGGGCGGTGGCCCCTGGTTCTAGACGGAGTACCTGGCCCAGCAGGGCGAGCTGGTTGGGAGTGAAGGGATTGTGGATGCGGTGGCCGGATTCGCGGATGGTAAAGATGCGGTTGATGTCCATATACGTCTGCCCTGTCAAACTGAGGTGCGGCTTGCTCAAGACTCTAGCCCGCTTACCGGGCCGGTTGGCTACCGGGCGCTGGTAGCATCGGCTACCGACGGGCCTCGCGTGACAGGCGAGGCGGGCTTACTTCTAAGGACAACCAAGTGACGGACGGCAGCGGTATCTAACTCGCGCTGAACCCCACGGGGCTGGTGAACAACCCGGTGGTGGCTTGGCGCACCACGGAGCCGCTGGTTGCCAGCGGACTCCTCAGCCGCGATCCGGAGCCGTCATGAATTCACCTGTCACTTTTTCTCATCTCACCTTTGCCTGGCCCGATGGCGGCCTGGTCCTTGACTCTGTCACCGGCGCCTTTAGCCTGGGGCGGACCGGTTTAGTCGGTGGTAACGGCTGCGGCAAATCGACGCTGTTGCGCCTGATCGCCGGTCAGCTGCGGCCCACCGAAGGCAGCCTTGAGGCAGGTCAGGTGGCCTACCTGCCTCAGTCAATTACCTTGAGCGCTGGCGATACTGTCGCCGACCTACTTGGCGTCAAGGCCAAGCTCGAGGCCTGGCAGGCAATTGAGGCCGGCTCGGTTGACCCTGCCCACTTCGAGGCCTTAGGGGAGGACTGGGATATCGAAGCCAGGGTTGAAAAAGCCTTGCGAACTGTCCGGCAAACCGGCGGCAACATGACCAGCATCAGTGCCGATCGCCTGGTCAGCACGCTTTCAGGCGGCGAGGCCATGGCACTGGCCGTGGCCGGAGTCCGTTTGCGGCGGGCAGCCATCACCCTGCTGGACGAGCCGACCAACAACCTCGACCAGGCGATGCGGGCGTTAGTGCTCGACATGTTGCGGACCTGGCCGGGCACTTTGGTGGTGGCTAGCCACGACACCGGGCTGCTTGAACTGATGGACGCCACAGCGGAACTCTATGACCACCAGCTGACGGTATTCGGCGGGCCCTACTCGCAATGGCGCCAAGCCAAGGCCGGCGAGCAGGCGGCCGCCGCCCAGACCGTCAAAGCAGCCCGCCAGGAGGTGCGCCTGGCCAAACATCAGCGCGCAGCGACAGTCGAGCGAACCGCCCGCTCCTTGGCCAACGGCCGGAAAAAGGCCCTTGGCGAAGGACTGGGCAAAAGCGCCCGTTACCGCCAACAAGGTGGCGCCGAACAAAACGCCGGGCGGGCGCGAGGCATTGCGGCAGACCGTCTGGCCGCCGCCCAGTCAGCCCTGACCGAGGCGACGGACAAGGTTCGGCGCGAGCAGCACATCAGCATTGACCTGCCGGATCCCGGTGTTAGCTCTTCCCGAACGATCTTGACATTGGCCTGGGCTGATCAGCAGTTCATTGTCCAGGGCCCCGAGCGGGTGGCTTTGACCGGGCGCAACGGCGTGGGCAAAACCAGCCTGATCGAGGCCATGCTTGGGTTGCGGCCCAGCCAGCTTGACCTACCTAAGGCCAGCCTGGCCACGGCGCGGGTTGGCTATTTGCCGCAGCGGTTCGACAACCTAGACGAGGCGTCTAGTGCTCTTGACAATGTCCTGGCGGCGGCACCGTCCGCGACGCCAGCAGCTGTGCGATCAAATCTGGCCCGCCTGCTGATCCGGGGCGATGCCGTCTTCCGCCCCGTGGCCGATCTGTCTGGCGGCGAACGTTTCCGGGTCGCCTTGGCTCGTTTGCTTTTGGCCCAGCCGCCACCACAGTTGCTCATTTTGGACGAGCCAACCAACAACCTCGACCTGACATCGGTAGACCAGCTGATCGAAGCTCTCAGCCAGTACCGTGGGGCGGTTCTAGTGGTCAGCCATGACGCGGAATTCCGCCGCCGGCTCGGTGTCGAGGTGGCGCTTGAGCTGACCGGCCCAACTATCACCGTGCATCGCAGCTAGCAGGTGGCCGGACGGCTGATCAGACCGGGGGTTCGGATCCCGGACCACTGGTCGGCCTCAGGCGCCCAGTTCTGAGATGGGGTCAACAGCTGGCAAACCCATCAGGCCAGCGGTCTTAGCCATGAGGCTGTCGTGGGTAGCGACAGTGACAACTTCGGGGATTAGCAAGGCCGTAGCCAGGTGGAGCGCGTCAAGGGTTCTGATGTGTGAGGAAATGGCTTCGGCCTGCTGGTGGATCTTCTCGGTTATGTCGAACAGTCCAACTCGAGCCAATAGAACTTCGCCCGTTGACACGGGTTCACCCTCACGCCTGAGGACCCGAACAATCTCGGTGCGCAACAGCCGCGAGGAGACAAACTCATTGTCCGAATGGTCAATCCAGGTAATCAGCCGCTGGCGATGGGGCGTCTCAAGTAGCGCTTGGATCCCAATGGACGCGTCTAGGTAGAACAGTGGCACTAGTGGTCACCGCGTTGTTCGTCAAGAATCCTGGCGGCAACCGCTGTTGTGCGCCTAGGTCCGATGCCGCGCCTTGGCCAAGGTGGAGGCGTCGCGGCAGGAGGCGCGTAGCCCGGCAAGTCCTGGAGTCGGCTTGCGCGAGTCTGTCGGTGGGGGGTAATGTCCCAGCGACTGGCGCCGCGTTCAGTTACCGTGACCAGCCCAACCCGGTCAACTAGTGCCAGGGCGCGGGCGGTGTCACGAGCGACTTCGCGTTTTGTCAACCTATTGTCCATGGACCGACCCTACCCTGAATGTCTGACAAACAGCAAATATGTCAGACAAACGGCAGTTTGTTTCGCCGCGACGTCAGGTTCGGTAGGCGTCGCGGCGGTGCTGGATTCGAATGACTTGTATGACCACGGTTTTGTCGTCGATGTCGTAGATCACCCTGAATTCGCCCCGCCGAGCGGACCAGGCCGGAGCTAGGGGAGGTCGCAACGGTTTGCCGACACGCCGGGGGTTTGCCGCCAGCGGTCCAACGACAAACGCCCAGCAAGCAGCCGCCACCGGTTTAGGCAGGGTGTCGGTCAGTGCCCGTTTTGCCTGGCGCGACCAGCGCACCTGATAGGTCACAAACGTCCCGCTTCCCGCATCGCCCCGGCCACGTCGTCAGTGCTGAACCAAGTGCCCTGGGCCATCTCCTTTCGACCCTGAGCGAGCTCGCGGACGGCGTCCGCGTCAGCCAGCACATCAAGTGTCTCGATCAGGGCGTCGAAATCGGCCGCGCTGAGTAGGACCGCCTCGCGGCGGCCGTTCCTGGTCACATCGATCCGCTGATGGGTGGACACGGCGCTGTCGATGAGTTTGGAGAGCTCTTTGCGGACTTCGGCCAGCGGCAGTGTCGTCATGTACATAATTGTAGTCACAAGGGTGTCGCCGGAACGGGTGTCGCCGAAGGGAAGCCTGTCGAAGCCCTTGAAGTGCAAAGATGTACATTTAGGCAGTGGCAATGTACAGTAGGGGCATGAAGACTGTCAGTGTCGCCGAGGCTAGGCGCAATCTGGCGGCCGTCTTGGACGAGGCAGCGCGCCAGCCCATTGTCATCGAGCGGAGAGGCAAGGCCGCCGCGGTGATTGTCGAAGTTGACCAGTTCCAGCAGATCTGCGACGCCCAAGACGACCTCGATGACATCGCTGCCTTCGATTCAGCCATGGCAGAAGAAGGCGAAAACTTACCCTGGGAGCAGGCCAAGGCTGATTTGGGCTGGGCCTAGCATTGGCTTACCGCATTGAAGTGCGTCCGGCCGCCATGCGGGCGCTGCGCAAGATCGACCCGGGGCAACAGGCTCGGATCCAGGCCGCGATCTCGCTCCTGGCCATTGACCCCCGGCCACCAGGCGCAATCAGGCTGCAAGGGCGCGACGGCCTGAGAGTCAGAGTCGGGGACTACCGGATCATCTACGCCGTGCACGACAACGTTCTGTTGGTGGTCGTGGTCACACTTGGCCACCGCAAAGACGTCTATCGCCGGGACTAACCAATTGACAAGGCAGCGCGGCCGACCTGGCGGCTATGGGCCGTAACAGCAGTGGGGGAGTTGCCGCCTTAGTTCAGCTGCTGCGCTGGCGGCGCTTTAGGCCAAGGAACAGCGCCGCCAGGCCGCCGGCCACGGCCACAGTACGTCTGAACTGCCGGTTTTGCCGGCGCTGGTGCTGTTCCATGCGGGCATCGAGCATGGCGCCGAAGTCGGCTTCAAAGCTGCCATCCTCCAGCCGGGTGACCATTTCGCCCATCCGGCGCACCCTGGGAACCAGGCCAGCCGCCGCCTCGACCGGATTGGTCAAGAGCTTGCTAGCCGCCTCGGTCAGCATTGAGAAGGTTGATCCCTTGTTCGCCACATAGGGTGTGGCTGTGGCCAGCATGTCCAGTTCAGGGTCCAAGACCAGGCACAGGCCAATCACGGTGATCAGGGATTTGAATAGGAAAGTGGTTTGGCCTGGCAGGTTGATGGGCTGGGCATAAATGAACCGCTGGATTTGGCCTAGGACCTCAGAGTCAATCGACAATTGGACGGAGCCATCCATCATGGCGTCGAGAAATGAGGCTCCGGTGTAGAAGCCGGCCACTTCGCCCACCAGGGTGTCTATATAAGGCGCAATCAAATCAGCCAGCCCGCGGGTGTCTGCCCCAGGCCCAAGAAAGCCCAACGATTTCATCGAAGCGACAATGCCGGCGGCGTCTCGCCTGACCAGTGCCGCCACCAGCCAGGTGTATTCCTGGCGGGCCTGAGGCGTGACCTGGCCCACCATGCCGAAATCGATCAGCTCGATGGTGCCGTCTTGGCGCACAAAAACGTTTCCTGGATGAGGGTCGGCGTGGTAGTGGCCGGATTCGATGACCATCTCGAAGAACAAGCCGGCCAGGCTGACGGCCAGTTTGTTCCGGTCAAGGCCCCAGGCGTCGATAGTCGCCAGGTCGTCGATTGGTACCCCGGCCATGTATTCCATGGTTAGCACCCGCTTGGTTGACTGCGGCCAGTAGATCCGGGGGATATCAACATGCGGGTTGAACAGCAGTTCGCGTTGAAAGGCCTCGGCACTATGGGCTTCTTTGACGTAGTCAAGTTCGTCAGAAAAGGTGGCGCCGAAATCGGCCTCCAAGCCGGCCAGATCAGTGTAGCGACCCAGGTCAGTCAGTCGACCAAGCCAGCGCAGCAGCACTCGCAGGCTGCGCAGATCGGTCTCAACCAGATCCTCAATCCCAGGCCGGAGTACCTTGACGGCGACGTCAGCGCCATCAGGCAAGCGAGCCCGGTGAACTTGTCCCAAGGAGGCCGCCGCCACTGGCTCGCGGTCAAAACTGGTGTAGACCGACGCCAGTGGTTGCCCCAGTTCAGCCTCGATCACTTCGACAATCTGATCAGTTGGCACCGGCGGCACGGCATCACGCAGCTCGGACAGAACCTCGATGTACTCCTTGGGCATCAAGTCGATCCGGACAGATAGGAACTGCCCAACTTTGATTATCAACCCGCCCATTTGGGCGGCAAAACGAACGAATTGCCTGGCTTGGCGGGTGTAGAGGGCGCTGGTGGCTTTGGCTTGCCGTGACCGGCGCAGGTGCCCCAGGCGCTTGTGCACCCATAGTTCAACGGCGAAACGCAGGGCCAGCCCGAGTGTTCTGATGTAACGGGCTGTTCCCGGCTGGCTCATGCCGATGAGTCTACGTTGGCATCTCCAGGCGCCTTGGGCTCGTCTTCGCCTGAGGTTTGGTCAGCGGCTTCTTGATCCGCCGCCGCGGTGAAGGCTTCCATAAAGCTTTGGGTGCTGGTGCCAAGTTTGTTTAGCTTGGCCATAAAGAAATCGGCGAACTTCTCAAAGACATCGGCCTTGATCAGGACGACCGAATCGTTGACCTTGTTGCCAAAGACCATCAGCTTGTCGCCAGCTTCAATGCCGAGTTCCCGCCGGGCGTCGGCCGGTAAGGAAATCTGGCCGCGCTCAGAAACTGTGGCGGCGCCGTAAATACGGCCGGGGCGCGGTAGGTGCTGCCAGGGAAAGCTGCCCGGACTGGTTGGATTGGTTGCCATCTTGGCCTCCTGTTGTAGTCGAGTGTCGTTTGGCCGCCTCGGGCCTCTTTCACATACATTACATGATTTTCATGCAAAACATACAATTGGCCGATGCCGCGGAGTCGGGCTGCAGAAACTGGCCCAATTCCGTGGAGTCTAGTCCCACGGAATCAGTGCTGGCGCCTGGGCCAAGCGGCTAAATGAGGTGGACCCAAATCCGGTCTTCGGGCAGCAGGGCTTCCTTGATGCCTTTGTCGAAGGTGGCCAGTTGGACCTTGGCGCTGGCGGCCAGGTTGGCTAGATGGAGATCGGTTACTTGTGCCGGTGCGACCAGTCCGGCCAAGTTAATGCTGGGTGCGGACAGCGACGACGAGTCGGTGATGAAGAAATGGCCGGATTGAGCCCTGAGGCTGGCCAGCGCGTCGAGCACCGACCGGCCTGACCAGGTGGTTCCAGTGACGGCCCGATTGAGCATCAATCTGACAAATCCGGCCTCGGTCATCGCAGTGGTGGCCCAGCGTTCCACCACTGCGAACCACTGGTGGGCGCGTTGGTGGTGGACATGGGCCGGGTTGGTTAGCGCTATCAGCACATTGACATCAAGCAGGAAACCGGCAGGCGCATCACGGTTCGTCGTCACGATGCCTCACCACCATCCGATCAGTAATGACGTGGCCGGGAGGGGCGTCGAACAGGGGGAACCCGTCTGGCGGGGCCGGCCTACCGGCCAGCGCCGTCAAAGCAATGTCAGAGACGGCTCGGCCCAGCGAGGTGCCCTCGGCGTTGGCTTTGGCCCGAGCCGCGGCCAGGACACGCTCATC
>WQXJ01000065.1 GCA_009784895.1 Micrococcales bacterium
GCAACTCGTCACTGGCCTGGCCCGAAACAAGAGCCACCGGGTCGGTGGCAAGCCCTTGGAGGGCTGAAGCCACTTGGTTCGCTTGTTCCTGAAGCGACGGGACTGTGCTGCCGCAGGCGCCCAGGCCCAGCCCCAGGGCAACCGACGCGGCCCAAGCCACAGCGACTCTCGCCAGCTTCATAGCGATCCTCATTTTCTCTTGAATCACCACCGGTACAACTCTGGCTCCCGCTAGTAGAACGCCAGCGGCTGAGCCCCACTCTTAGTCCCTCGTGTAACTTGGCGCGCGACTTGCGCGACCTCAACGTCACGGGAGGCGGAGAGCTCCCTCGACTAAACCTTGGAGTCGGCTTGAAGCCAGGTTCCGTCCCCGAAGGGATGATTGGCTACCAGAGCGTGCCGCCGCCGAGGGCCATCATTATGGCTGCCAGGATTCCCAAAACAAGGCCCACAACAGCGGGACCGGTCCCGACCTGGATATTCTTCCCTTTGACAATACCGACAATCCCGAAAATGAATGCTAGGAGGCCACAAGGGGCAGCGACAAATATCCCAATAAAGGGGAACGCCGCGAACAACACGGCAATGATGCCGAGGACCATCGCGGCAGTGGCCATTCCGTTTTTGCGAAGGAGCTGGGCCGGGTATCCTGCAAACGGTACGCCTTGCTGCGCGTAAGCAGCGGGCTGCTGTTGGGGGTAAGGTTCCGGGGCTGGATTAGGTGGGTGGACAGACATCAAAAGATCCTTCTTTGGACGACACAGGGGCAATGATGGGGCGCCGTTGCCAGCTAGACCACCGTCGCAGAGCCTACATCTGTGCCGAGAGGCGGGTCAACACCCTCGCGATAGCACTTGCGGTATCCCGCATCCCTGGTACCTGGCCTAGGCAGCCCCACCAAGCTGGGTGCTACTCGGCCGCCACAAGCACCTCAAGCGCCCGGTCCAAAAAGGCATCGACCGGCGCTTGACCATAGGATTTTTTCGACTTGGTCGGGGAAAAGACGGCGTAGCGGATCTCGTTCGACTTCAGAGCCACACCCTCGTTGAAATAGGCCGAAAGCCGGTTCATCAGAGCGTCGACCTGTTGGATTTGGTAGCCGTACTGGCCCCGGTCCGGTGGGGCGAAGCGCTGGCCGGCCGGGCGGCCTAGCCGGTCGTACAACGTGGTGGCCCGCTCAACAATCTTGTCCAGCCAGGCCTGCTGGCCGTGTTGGGCGATGAACAGTGACCTCTCTTTGCGGGCGAAGGCCACATCCAGGCGGTCCAGGGCGCCATCGACCTGGCCTTCGTCGTAACCACCGCGGATCTGCGAAAAGGCCACGGTGCGGACATCTACCGGCGCCATTTCGCCCGCCGTGCCGCCCTCATAAACGGCCTGAGCCCGCTGGAAAAACTCGTCGACTTCGCGCGGATCGTAGCCGCGACTACCCTTGGCTCGGCGAAACAGGTCTGCCATCAAACCATCTCCTTTTCCTTGGCGGCCAGCTGGCCGCAGGCCCCGTCGATCTCCCGCCCCCGCGTGTCACGCAGCGTTACCGCCAGGCCCGCCCCCGCCAAGACCTGCACAAAGGCCGTCTGATCCTGGGGCCGGCTGGCCTTCCATACACTACCCGCCACCGGGTTGAGGGGGATCGGATTGACGTGAGCCCAGCCGGTCCCATAGTGGCTGATCCGCTCGGCCAGCAGGCGGGCCCGCCACTGTTGATCATTGATACCGCCAATCAGCGCATACTCGATGGAGACCCGCCGTCCGGTGGCAAGGAAGTAGTCATGCGCCGCCGCCAGGACCTGGCGCACAGGATGGCGCCGGTTGATTGGCACCAGGCGGTCGCGGGTTTCATCATCCGGCGCGTGCAGCGACAGGGCTAATCGCACCGGCAGGCCTTCTTCGGCCAGCCGCCCGATGCCGTTTACCAAACCACAGGTAGAAACCGTCACCTTGCGCGCAGAGATGCCAAAGCCGGCGTTGGGTTCGGCCGTGATGGCGCGCAATGCCGTTGCCAATGCCTTGTAGTTGGCCAGCGGCTCTCCCATGCCAAGAAAAACAACATTGGATAGTCGTCTTGGCTGAGTCTGCGGAACCTCGGTTTCGCTGCCGGTGGCGGGCTGACCAGCCCTTTTGCCGCGAGACTGAGCTTCGGCATAATCGGCGTGATCCGCTGCTGATCGAGTCTGCAAAACCTCGGTTTCGCTGCCGTTGGGGGTCTGCCCATCCCTCTTGTCGCGAGACCGAGCTTCGGCATAAAACGGGTGGAGGTCGCCGCTCTGGGCTAGGGCGGCGGCTTGGCGGACCTGCTCGACCATCTCGGCGGCAGACAAATTGCGCAGCAGGCCGAGGTGGCCGGTGGCGCAGAACGGGCAACCAATGGCGCAGCCGGCCTGGCTGGAGACACAGACAGTAACCCGGTCGGGGTAGGCCATGACCACGGTCTCGATCCGGGCACCATCAAACAGACGGAACAGCGTTTTGACGGTGGCGCCTTGGTCGCAGGACTGATGGGCCACCGGTGTGGCCAGGCGGGGCAAGAAACGGTCCACTAGGTCCTGGCGTTGGCCGGCCGGCAAATCCGACATTTGAGCCGGATCGTCGCTGAGGTGGGAAAAGTAGTGCTGGGCCAACTGCCTGCCCCGCATGCGGGGCAGGCCGGATTCGACCAACCAGGCATCGCGTTCAGCTGGAGACAGATCCGCCAGGTGACGCGGCGGCGTGGCCCGGCTCACGGCCGGGCTCCTTTGGCCGCGCCAGCTCCAACGACCATCTCGGAGAGCACTGGCCCAGCGGGGCCAGCATCCGCTTCAACTCCAGGGGACAGTCTGGCGGCCAGCCATGCGGCCAGAGTCAGGTCCGCCAGGTGGCGCGGCGGGTGGGCGGCCACCGCCTTAGCCTGCCCGGACCCAGGCCGTTAGCAGGATGTAGGCCAGCGGCGCTGTCAGCAGGATCGAATCAACCCGGTCCAGCACGCCACCGTGACCCGGCAACAACCAACCCATATCCTTCAAACCAAGTTCACGTTTCAGCAGCGATTCGGTCAGGTCACCCAAAGTGGCCATGAAGGCACCGCCAAAACCCAGGGCCAAACCCAGCCACCAAGGGCCGTCCAGCAATTCGATCGCCACCACGGCAACGGCGATGCTCAACAGCAGCGATCCGGCCAGGCCTTCCCACGTTTTCTTCGGGCTGACCTGCGGCGCCAGCTTGTGACGTCCCAACCAAGTGCCGGCGAAAAAACCACCGGTATCGCTCGCCACCGGCAGCAACACCAGCAACAAGACCAAAAACCGGCCCCGGTTGTGGAAATCCTCAAAGGCCAATAACACCACCAAACTAGCCAACAGCGGCAGGTAGACCACCGCAAAGAAAGCGGCATAAAGGTCACGCGCCGGCGGCAGGCGAGGGGCGACATCGGCCATGGTCCAGGCCACCGTCAAGGCAGCGGTCAAGGCCAAACCCGCCAAAACGCCAGGCGGACCGGAAATGGCGGCCGCGATTTGGGTGCCAACGCCGCCCAAAGCCAGCGGCGCAAACGGCAAGTTGATCCGGGCGTGGGTCAGGGCCTGGCTTAGTTCCCAGCTGGCCAAACCCAGGGCCACGCAGACCAGACCAACAAACGGCCAGGGACTGAACCAGACCGAAGACACCAGGACGGCAAGCAGCCCCAGGGCCACCGGCACGGCGACGGCTAAGTTACGCCCGCCGGTCTGTTTGGGTTGGGCCAAATGCGACCGAGCCATCACACCTCGAGCAGTTCGGCTTCCTTGCGGGCCAGCAGATCGTCGATTTTGGTGATGCGCTTCTTGGTCATCGACTCGAGCTCGTGTTCAGCCCGGCGGACCTCGTCCTCGCCGGCTTCGCCGTCCTTTTGGATCTTGTGCAAGGCATCCTTAGCCTTATGACGGGCCTGGCGCACGCCAACCCGGCCTTCTTCCGCCCTGGTCTTGGCCAGTTTGACGTACTCCTTGCGACGCTCGGCCGTCAGCTCCGGCATGTTGACAATAATCACGTTGCCATCGTTCGAAGGATTAACCCCCAGGTCAGACTCCCTGATGGCCTTTTCCATGGCCTTCATGGCGGATTTGTCATAGGGAGTGATGTGAACCGTGCGCGCCTCCCGGATCGCAATCGAGGCCAGCTGCTGCAAGGGCGTGTCCGCGCCGTAGTAGTCAACTGGGATTCGCTCGAACAGCGAGGCGCTGACCCGGCCGGTGCGGATGGCCGCAAACTCGGTAGCCGAGTTGTCCACCGCCTTGTCCATTCGCGCTGAGGCCTGCTTCATCACATCGCTAATCACGCCAGTACTCCTTTGTCTGTTTGGGCCGTCTGTTTGGTTAGGACCTTAAGCTGTCACCAGAGTACCCATGCGCTCGCCTTCAAGGGCCCGGCGGACTTGATCTAGACCCTCCAAGGCGAAAACCACCATTGGCAACTTGTTCTCCATGCACAGTGAAAACGCCGCCGCGTCAACCACCCGTAGACCCCTGGTCAAGGCCTCGGCGTAGGTGATGCGATCAAGTTTGGTGGCCGTGGGATCGGTGTTCGGGTCAGCCGTGTAAATGCCGTCGACCCCGTTCTTGGCCATCATCACGACTTGACAGCGGGTCTCTAGGGCGCGTTGGGCCGTGACCGTGTCGGTCGAGAAATACGGCATGCCGGCCCCGGCCCCGAAAATCACAATCCGACCCTTTTCCATATGCCGAATCGCTCTAAGCGGGATGTAGTTCTCCGCCACCTGGCCCATGGCAATAGCCGTCTGGACTCGGGTTGGTGTGCCGGCCTGTTCGCAAAAGTCCTGCAACGCCAGGCAGTTCATGACTGTGCCCAGCATGCCCATGTAGTCGGCCCTGGCGCGGTCTAGGCCGCGACCGGCTAGCTCGGCGCCGCGGAAAAAGTTGCCACCGCCAACCACCACGGCCACCTGGACTCCATTCCTGACCGCCTCGGCGATTTGACGGGCAATATCCGCCACCACATCAGGGTCGACCCCCAGTTTGCCACCGCCAAAGGCCTCGCCGGACAGTTTCAGCATGACCCGGCGGGCCCGGGGCAGGTGAAGGTTTAGCGGCTGGTCTTCGTTTGGGGGCATGGCTCAGGCGCCAACCCTGAAGCGAGCGAAACCGGTCGGTTGGCCTTGCACAGCAGCGAAGACCTTGCCCACGGTTTGCTTGGCGTCCTTGGCAAAGGCCTGGTCCACCAGAACGTTTTCCTTAAAGAAACCGTTCATGCGGCCTTCGATGATCTTGGGCATGGCCTTTTCTGGTTTGCCTTCTGCCTTGGCCGTTTCTTCGGCAATGCGCCGCTCGCTGGCCACAACCTCGGCCGGAATCTGGTCTCTCGACAAGTAGGTCGGGGAGAAGGCCGCGATGTGCATGGCCGCATCGTGGGCCACCTCGACGCCCGGTTTGTCAGTCGCCAGCAGCACGCCAACCTGCGGCGGCAAATCCGGGTTGGTCTTATGCAAGTAAAGCGCCACCGCCTCGCCGCTGACCTGGGCCACCCGACGCAACTGGAGCCGCTCGCCCACTGTCGCAGCCAAATAGTCGATAGCCGCTTGGACACTGCCGCCACCTTCAACCGGCGCGGCCAAAACCGCCTCCAGGTTATCGGTTCCCAGGTCGATGGCGGCCTGTAAAGCCTGGCCGGCCAGGGCCACGAACTTCTCAGCCTTGGCCACAAAGTCGGTTTCCGAGTTCAGCTCGATCATGGCGCCGCATTGGCCAGTCTCGGTGTCGACTACCTTGGCCGCCACCAAGCCGTCCGAGGTTGAGCGGCCTTCCCGCTTAGCCAAACCTTTGAGCCCCTTGACCCGGATGATCTCGATGGCTTTGGCGGCGTCGCCGCCGGCCTCGTCCAGCGCCTTTTTCACATCCATCATGCCGGCGCCGGTTTGCTCGCGCAGGGCCTTGATATCCGCAGTGGTGTAATTCGCCATTGTCCTCTTAGTCCTCTACTCGAATTGTCCTTTGGGCTGCTAGGCCTGGGGGGCAGTGCCCTTCAGATTGGCCTTTTCCTCGACCGGCGGTGTGACGGGCTCGGTTGGCTCGGTCACGGCCTCAGCCACCGTCTCGGCCAGGGGTTGCTCGGCTGCCTCTTCGGTTACTTCGACACCTTTGACGTCCCCGGCTGCCGCCTGGGCCAGGTCTTCTGCAGTGGCCTGGGAGGCGGCATCAGGCGGGGCCAATAGCCCTGGCGCTTCTGCCGCGACCGTCTGGGCCAAAGGCTCTAGTTCCAGCGCGCCGCCGGCCTCTTCAGCCTTGGCCACGGCTCCGGAGACCGGCTCGGTTTCACTCACAGCCAGCAGTTCTTGCTCCCATTCGGCTAGCGGCTCGGCCGGGGGGGCGTCTTCTTCAGTGTCATCGGAAGCCTTGGCGCTGTGACGCTCGACCAAACCCTCGGCCACGGCGTCGGCCATGACCCGGGTCAACAGGGCAACGGCCCTGATGGCGTCGTCATTACCAGGGATCTTGTAGTCGACATCATCCGGATCAGCGTTGGTGTCCAAAATGGCGACCACCGGAATGCCCAGTTTGCGGGCCTCATCGACGGCCAGATGCTCCTTCTTGGTGTCGACAATCCAGACGGCGGCCGGGACCTTGCCCATGGTCCTGATCCCGCCCAGGGTGCGCTCAAGTTTGTCCCGTTCGCGGCTCATCATCAGCCGCTCTTTCTTGGTGAAGCCCGAGCCAGTGCCCTCATCGAGGTTCATCTCTTCCAGCTCTTTCAACCGGTGCAGCCGCTTGGAGATGGTCTGGAAGTTGGTCAGCATCCCCCCTAGCCAGCGCTGCGAGACGTAGGGCATGCCAACCCGGCTGGCCTGCTCTTGAACGGCTTCTTGGGCCTGCTTCTTGGTGCCAACGAACAGCACCGAGCCGCCACGGGCCACAGTCTGTTTGATGAAGGCGTAGGCGTTGTCGATGTGACTGAGCGTTTGGGTCAGGTCGATTATGTAAATGCCGTTGCGCTCGGTCAAGATGAAACGCTTCATCTTGGGGTTCCACCGGCGGGTTTGGTGTCCAAAATGGACGCCGCTGTCCAGCAACTGGCGCATGGTGACAATGGCCATTGTCTTTGTCCTTTCGGTTGTCCGCCTGGGCGGCCTGTGCCGCTGGCGCCTGGCGCCCTCACCGTCCAACACCGGGCTGGTTGGCCCGGACCGAGTCGTGCGGTGGCCTTTGGGGCAAAGGGCACGCGAAGTCACCCGTCCTGGTGGAGGGGTGCCCGGCTATTGTAGCGGCTTTCGCTCGCCCGCTTTTGCCCGATGCCGGCCCGCCAGCTGGCCATGTGGCGACGGCCCCGCCTGCTTGCGGCCCGCGGTCGCCAAACCGCGGCTGAACCGCACCGTGCGCGGATTGGCTGCCAGAACCCCAGGTAGGCGACCTCCAGGCGGGCTAGCCGGCACAAGGCCGGGTGGTCATCCACAGGCCGCGGGCTTTTTGGCCGGCGGGCCGCGCTGATCCTGGTAGACCTAGGCTCATGCCGAATTGCATCTGTCTCCGCGCCGCAGATCGATCTCTACGCGCAGCAGATTCACCAAACAGGCCTGAAAAGCCTTGCCGTTTCGGTGCCCTACCCCGGAGCCCGCTGACCAACTGTCCTATGCAAACCAGGTGATGACGTGAACAGATTGGCGATGGTGCTGGTCATGGCGCTGGCGGCGTTGCCCGCCAGCGGCTTGGTCGACCAACCAGCCGAAGCTCTTGGAGGCCACCGCGCCGAAATGCTGACCGGGCACAGTGCGTTAGGCCGGCGCGCCCCAGCTCCAATTGAGTTGTGGCCAAGCTCATTGCTGGCCTTCAGCTGGCCGCTGCCTGATCCGGTCCACCTCGAACGCCAATTTGACCAACCGGCCGCCAAGTGGTTGGCCGGCCACCGTGGAGTCGACTTGATTGATGGTGAAGATGCCCCGGTCTTGGCCCCGGCGGTGGGCGCGGTCAGCTACAACGGTTTGATAGTTGACCGGCATGTGGTGGTCATCACGCACGGTGATCTGCGCTCTACCCTTGAGCCGGTGGTCAGCGCCCTGCCGGTTGGGACGGCCGTCCAGCGCGGCCAGGTCGTTGGCCAATTGGCCACCAACGAAGCCGCCCATTGTGCCGCCTGCCTGCACTGGGGCGTCAGATTGGGTCAGGACTACCTCGACCCGGCCAAACTGGTTGGCGCCGGCGCCCGCGCCGTCCTGTGGCCGTAGCCACCGGCAAGGCCAGTTGCACGGCGTGCGGCCAAACCCGGCCGTGAGCCGCGTCGAAACAAAAGAACGGCCAGTCGTGCCGATTGAGCCTGTTGGCGAGCCTAAGTGGCGAGGAACCCCGACCCTTCATGCCAAGGCTCAACCTCACCGGCGTTGGGTTCACCCTGTGCCGGGCACCACTGGATCGAGTTCACCCTGTGCCGGGCACCCCTGGATCGAGTTCGCCCTCTGCCGGGCACTGACCACGCGAAACCCCAGGTCGCGCAGGAGTGTTACCCCGGCCAGCCTCAATCTCGATCCTGGACAGCCCGGCCAGCCTCAATCTCGATCCTAAACAGCCCGGCTGGCCTCAACCTGATATGTGGTGTGGTTTGTCAAGTGGGCATGGGGCGATGGCGTGCCCGCCCGGGCTGACGGACACGCCACCAATTGTGGTCTAGGTGGGCTTGGCCTGGATCTCAGCAGTCAGA
>WQXJ01000066.1 GCA_009784895.1 Micrococcales bacterium
TCCCATCCACTACCCAGGTTCATCCCAACCTTGTACGCCAACGCCCCACGACGCTTAGCGGACCGAAGATGAGTCGCGATCAACCGTCTAGCCACGCCATACAACCAAGCCTTAATGGCCTCGCTGGGAATGTTGCCAGCCTTATGGAAAGCCACAATGAAGACTTCACTAGTAATGTCCTCAGCCTCTTCCTTAGGCAACTGTGCGTGACAGTACCGGTAGACGGCAGGCGCATACTGGCTGAACAGATCACCGACCGCTTCACTGACAGACGGTTTAGCCATGTCACACTCCCTCACGGACCAGACAACGAGTTCTTCACTAACTTAATGGCCGGCACCAGCCCTATTTCCACACAACCCACCAAGGCGACACTCCGACATCGGCCACCAAGCCGCAGCCGCAAACCACAAGAAACCAACAGGCACAACGCCGGCAATTCAGAGAAGTCCGAAATCAGGTCGCCAACCCGATTAGTTTTTCCACAGTCGCCAGGTTACGACCAGTACCGACTACACCCAAAGTGGAGTGGATCGCTGAGGTGGTGAGCTTTGACCCTGCCACGCCATTGTGGTACCGAATATGCAGCTCGCGCCCGATGACGGCGACGTCCTCCAGGCTTTTCGCCTGCAATGCTTTGGCGGACTTTGCGGTCGGCTCGGAAGCCAGAAAGTAAAGCTGGCACCATTTTGGTTCGGTCCGGTCGAACGGGTAGGCGTCCAAAGCGGACCGCAACTCACCAGGTGTTCTGGAAATAACCTCACGAAAAAACCCGAACCGGGCCTCAACCGCCGCCTCCAGCGCCCGGTCAAACACGACAGGATCTCCAGGCGGGACGCAGATTAGGTTGCCCGAGGCAATATAGGTGGACACTTCCGTGGCACCAAGCCCCTGGGCCAAGTCGCGCAGTGCCGCCATAGGTAACGCAGCCCCACCAACATTGACGGCCCGCAATAGCAACACACGCTTCACGGCTTGCCCTATCGGTTCAGCCTGCCAAAACCATTAGCGCGAAAGGCCTAGGCCACGCAGTCGACTGTCCGCATCGCCTGAATGGTCTGATCGATCAGGTCGTCCAAAGCCCAGCCGAGTCGCTCTGCGCCGTCGACAATGACCTCGCGTGAAATCGCCGCGGCGAAACTTGGCTGCTTGAACTTTTTCCGCACCGAGCGCACCTCCAGATCGGCGACGCTCTTTGACGGCCGCATCACCGCGACTGCGCCAATAAACCCGGTCAACTCATCACAGGCGTACAGGATCTTCTCCATCAACAGTTCCGGTTCGTACGGTGATCCGGTCATACCCCAGCCATGACTCATGGCTGAGCGGATGACGTCCTCATCGACATCGTTCTCGCGCAACAACTCGATGCCCTTGACGCAATGCTCTTCGGGGAAAAGCTCATAGTCAATGTCGTGCAAGGCGCCAACCGCGTACCAGTAGTCCTCGCGCCCCGGGTCGTGTTGGCCAGCGAACCAGGCCATCACACCACCAACCACGCGTGCGTGCTGAGTGTGGAACTCGTCGTCGTTGTATTTGCGTACCAGTTCATCGGCACGCTCGCGGCTGGGAATCATGTCGCCCTCCAGATCAACTCATCCTCATCATAAAGAGCCGGACCGGCGGCGTCACGCGGCTACCGTCCAAAGGTCACCACCTGGATACCGGTGTCGGCCCGCTCGGCCTCAACAGCCGCCCGCTCCGCGTCTAGGTCCAAGGTGCGCGCCAGGACCAGGTATGTGATCGCCGAGGTCACCAGCCCCACAAATAGGGCAATGTCGGCATCGCCCAGTCCGCTGGCAACTGGACCGACCCACCAGGTGGTCACCACAAACGGCACCATCGTCAACAGGCCAACTACATAAGCAACCATTCCCCGCCAACCCCAGTTGCCGTAGACGCCATTGGCGCGGAAGATCTCCGCCACCACGTAATTGCCGCGGCGCACAAAGTAGTAGTCAACCAGGTTGACCGAAGTCCATGGCACTAGCACGTAAAGCAGGATCACCAGGAAACTGCCGAAGTTGTCCAGGAACTCACCGCTGCTCACCGAAGCGCCAATAAACGCTGTGACTGCGATCAAACTGCAGGCAATCATCCGCACAGCTAGGGTTGGTTTGACTGGCCGGATCGAATCGGCGGTGGTGATCAATTCCATCCCCGCCGCGTAGATATTCACTGTGATCACGGCAACCAGTCCGGGCAGCGCCGAGAGCAGTAATACCGTCCCCGAACCTGGCAGCACGTCGTTAGCCAACTGTTCCACCGCACCGATGGGGTCACCACTGGTGAAGGCCGCCGCCACGAAAGCGCCCAAGATCATCAGCCAGGACATACCCACAAAAACGCCACCATAGGTGTAGGCCAGGGCCTTGCCTGGTTTGGTCTCCGGGGGCAGGTAACGCGAGTAGTCCGAGACGTACGGCGCCCAGCCCAGCGCGTAGGATGCGGCCGCCCCGAACTGCACCAGGAATGAGACCCAGGTGAAACCCGAAAACGAGATCTGCTCGGCTGAAAGCGGCACCATGAAAATCGCCGCGACACTGACCAAACCGAAGGTCAACAGGAACATCCAGGTGAGCCACTTCTGCGTCCGGTGGATCCAGTGGTAGCCGAAGATCGCCAACATAAGCGCCAGGCCGCTAATGATGGCGTACCACAACACGTTCATTTCTCCGCCGGTGGTTTTGACGAAGATCTCCGCACCGAGCATCTGGTTGAACATGTTGAAACCGACCAGACTGAACACCACGATCATGCAGATCAGCGCAACACCGCGATAGCCAAACTGGGCCCGGGATTGAATCATCTGAGGCAGGCCGAGTTGGGGTCCCTGGGCGGAGTGGAAGGCCGTGAAGACCGTGCCGACCGCGGCTCCGAGCAAGATAGCGAGCGTAGAGATCGTGAACGAGGCCCCAAGCGCGGCGCCAAGCATGCCGGTGGCGAGGGTCGTGATATTGGCGTTCGACATGAACCAGAGCGAGAAGAGGCTTTTCGGGTTGCCTCTCCGTTCTGTCAGGGGCACCCATTCGATCGAACGCCGCTCGACGAGTCCGGTGTCCACAGCCGCAGTCTGACTGGTTGGTGTCGTATCGGTCATTGGTAGTCCTCTATTCGTCGGGCCGGCTCCATACCTCGGCATGGCGCGCGGTGCTATGAATCGAAGAATAGGGAAAAACCATATCCGGGCACCAGGTGGTGTTTACCTGCAGGAACAATCGTTCTGTCCTATGGGTCGATCCGGCACCTTCAGCGAAGCGATCAGGAGCGAGCGCCAGCCACCATTTCGGAGGCCACCCGCATTAGTTCGGCAGCCGCGGGGGCCAGCGTCGAATCACGGCCTTTGATCGCGGCGATGGTATCGAAGAGTTGCGGGTCGAATGATGCGGTGTGCAGGTCCGCCGGGAAGCCATCGCGCGAGGCGATGGACCGGGAGACTAAGGTCTCCCCCACGCCCCTTCTGACGAGCTCAAGCGCAGCATCCACCATCTCCACCTCCACCACCGGTTCCAAACACAGCCCTTTCGCCTGGGCCCGCTCGGCCAGCTGGCGCCGAGTTGGATCGTTCCAGCCGTAGTGAGCGTCGTAGACGATGAGTTGGCAAGACGCGACGTGCTCGATTGTCACCGGTTTGGCGACCCGATCCGGATCCTGGCTGACCCACAGCACCTCGTCGCGCAGTAGGGGAATGACTTCCAGGCCTTCGTCGTCGATGGGCAGCACAACGATGCCGGCCTCCAGCAAACCGTCGCGGACACCAGTGGCCACCTCTGCCGAGTTCTGGCCAACGAGCCTCAGGCGCACGCCCGGATGCTCGGCCCGGAACCGGGCAATGAAATCGGGCAGGAAGTAGTAAGGGGCATTGCGCAACACACCGATCGACACCGAGCCCCCGGTCAGACCTCGCAGCGCCTGGAGGGCGGCAGATCCACCGTCCGCGCTGGCGATCGTGCGCTGCGCCCAGGGCAGCAGTTCCTCACCTGCGGCGGTCAGGTGTAACCGTCGCCCGCCGCGTACGAACAAGGCCAGGCGGTGCTCCGACTCAAGCCTGCCCACCAGCTCGGAAATCGTGGGCTGAGTGGTCTTTAGCGCCTTGGCTGCCGCGGTGAACGAGCCATGGAGCGCGGTGGCCAAGAAGGCCCGCAACTGCGGCAGTGTCATAGCCCCAGCCTATGCCAAATATAGATCATCTTCACCTTGTGCGATGGCTTCGAGCGTCAGTAGCATCGCAGTTATGCTTTATTCTCTTTCGGTCCTAGGCGGCATCGAAGGCCGTTTCCAGCACATCAAGACTCCCGGTGTTGACGCACCGGAGGCGCAGCGCGACCCGAAGGTAATTGAACGGGTCACCGAAATGCTGCTTGAGTTGGAGCGCAACGGTCTGGCTGCCGTCCGCCGCTACGCAGCCGAACTCGACCATTGGGACCGTCCAGACTTCGAGCTTGACGACAAGACGATCCGCACCAGCGGCGACCGTCTCGCCCCCGAACTGCGCGCCGCGATCGAACTCGGCTCACAGCGCACACTGGCATTCGCCCAGGCTGAGCGCGAGCGTCTTGCTGACTACAGTGTCGAACTCGCCCCTGGCTTGGTCGCCGGCGTGAGTTACGTGCCGGTTTCCCGGGTCGGCGCTTACCTGCCAGCCGGACGCTTCCCGCTCACCTCCAGCGCATTCATGACCGTCGGAGTAGCCAAGGCCGCAGGTGTTCCGGTAGTTGTCGCCTGCACCCCACCTGGGCCGGACGGTAGCGCCAACGACGCGGTGGTCTACGCCGCGCACCTGTCGAAGGTGGATCGCGTGTGGGTCCTCGGCGGCGTCCAAGCGCTCGGCGCCATGGCCTTTGGCCTGCTCGACGGACTTCCAGTCGACATGCTCGTTGGGGCGGGGAACGCCTTCGTGACGGAGGCCAAGCGACAGCTCTTTGGCACTGTGGCCATCGACCTGCTGGCCGGGCCCTCTGAGGTAGCCGTGTTGGCTGACGAGACCGCAGACCCAGTCATCGTTGCTGCCGATTTGCTCGGTCAGGCCGAGCACGGCCCCAATTCCCCGGCCGCCTTGGTCACCACGTCCTACGAGCTAGGCGTGGCCGTTGCCAACGAGGTCGAGCGTCAACTTTCGACCCTCTCCACCGCCGAAATTGCCGGACCGGCTTGGCACGATTTTGGCAGGATCACCTTCGCCGCCGACCGAGACGCGGCCATCGCGCTGATGGACGACCTCGCACCGGAACACCTTGAGATCCTCACCACCGACGACGACTACTACCACAGCCGGCTCCGCAACTACGGTTCGATCTTCCTGGGCACGTGGAGCACTGTGGCCTACTCCGACAAAGGCATGGCCGGAACCAACCATGTGCTTCCAACCGCGGGCGGTGCCAAGCACTCCGCTGGCCTGTCGGTCTCCCGTTTCCTTAAGCCGCTCACCTACCAGCGGGTTACTCGGCAGGCCACGCCGCTGCTGGCTCCAGCGGTCGAGACCATCTCGAACTCGGAGCAGATGGCGGCTCACGCCGCGACGGCGCAGCTGCGCCGGGAACGATTCGAACAATAGTTCTGCGCCTCAGCCGCAGCAGAAATGCGGCGCACCGGTAGTAGACACGTCAGGAGGTCATATGTCGGCTTCGGCATCCAGAACGGTACGCCTCCGCTGTGTGCAACTAAGCCCGAAGATCGCCGATGTCGCAGCGAACCTCGCCGCGATAGCGCAGGAATTGGAGCGCGCCGCGAGAGACCAGGTCGAATTGTTGGTGCTACCAGAACTGGCCACCTGCGGGTACTCCATGACGCCCAAGGAGGCCCGGGCCTGCTCGCTGGCCGTAGAGGACGAGGTGCTGCAAGGCTGGAGTGAATTGCTCGCCGGGAGCAACACCACGGCGGTGATCGGCTTTTGCGAGAACGCCGGCGAGGTGCTCTACAACAGTGCCGCCGTGATCGTGCCTGGTGCCGCTCCGGTGGCCTACCGCAAACTGCACCTGTGGGACACCGAAAAACTGATCTTCGCGCCGGGCACCAACGAACCACCCGTTCTGCAGACGCCGGCCGGTGCGCTGGCCGTGATCATCTGCTATGACCTAGAATTCCCCGAAATCCCCCGCTCTGTGGCACTTCGGGGAGCCGAGATCCTGGCGGTGCCGACGAACTGGCCAATGCGCACCAAACCCGAAGGTGAGCGGCCGCAAGAGATTATTCATGCCATGGCCGCCGCGCAGGCGTCGGGGATCATCATCGCCTGCTGTGACCGGGCCGGTGACGAGCGTGGCGTCTCCTGGACGGAAGGCACTTCGGTGGTGGACACCGATGGCTGGCCCTCTGGTGGCCCGGGCCCGGACGGACGCCTCGATGTCGAGGCCGTGCTGTCTTCCCGGCGCCGGCAGATTGGCGAGCGGAACGATCTCTTCGCAGACCGACGGCCCGAGTTCTATCAGACGCTGGTCTCATAGCCACCATGGCGCATAGGAGACTCGAACTCCTGACCTCTTCTGTGCCATCGAACCGAACGGACGGTCTCCCGCCGAGCTGAGCACGCATGAAGGCCGATGGTAGGCTGACCTCGGATGCGACCAGGGAGCGTGTACCTAGTTGGCGCGGCGCTAGCAGCTGTCAAGGCCGCGAGGACGGCTGGAACCGATGGATGTTCACTTGGCTGTGCACCTGGTGGCTGACCCATCAACTCCAAGCCGGGTACTAACCGAAATTGCCCGGCACTATCCGCATCTGCGGCCGCATGTCGCTGCGCATCCCCGGCTGGACCCAGCTGTGTTCGATTGGTTGGACTCTTTGGGTGATCCACAGGCATCTCAGATTCTAGCCACACGGCGATCACAAGGTTTTGCGCCTCCGCAGCCGACCACAGTGCAGCGAACCCGGCTCCGGTCACGCCGCATTCGGATCTTGGTCGTGGCACTGTTCGCTATGGTCGTTGTGGGGCTGGCGGTTGGTATGATTCTGTGGTGGCCTCAGAGTGATCCATTGTCAAATGAATTGCGGTCCCAGAGCGATCCGCCGTCAAATAGCGACCTGTACTGGCATGCCACACTTTGTGGCAGTGACGATGATATTTTCAATAAAGTGGTGGTGACAGACAACGGGCAATTCATTGCCCTTGGCGTCGCCTCATCCACCGATGGCGACTACAGCAAAATGGATGTCGATGCAGAGGACAATGCTCTCATTGCTGTCTGGAGTCCTGCCGGTCAGCGGCTGTCGTACAGTGCCAGAAGTAACCACAGATATGATGGCGCCATAGCTGTAGGGGATGGACTTGTTGTTGTTGGCTCTGAACTGAGCGATGAGTCCTCTCCGCAGGCGTATATCGCGCTCATAAACTCTGAAGGTGTACCCACCTGGGAACACGTCGGGCTTCCCGGCGTGGAACCCCTTCCCTTTTTCAGCGGTGTCACACTTGGGCCAGACGGTTCCATTATCGCAGCTGGGCATAAGGAGGATCCTGCCAACCTGGGCCACCCCCATGAGCTTTTCCTCGCCCGGTTTTCGCTGGATGGAACTCTTCTCTGGTCGGAGGTGTATGAAGGCTTCAACGTTGTCTTTTGGTCAATGACTACAACCCAGGACGGAAGCCTGTACCTGGCCGGACACTCTCGCCAGCATGGCTGGGAGAGCGACAATGACAGAATTCTTAGTTCGGATGGCACCGCTTGGGTTCTAAGATTCAACAATGGCGGGGAAATGCTCTGGGCAAAGGCCTTTGGGGGTGAAGGGTCTGTCGTCGTGTACGACGTCATAGAATCGCAGAGCGGTGGTGTCATCATTGCTGGTAGTACCCAAGGAAAGAATGGGCAGTTTCCGGCTGATGAATTGGGTGATGCCCTGCTTATTGAAATCGATCCCTCAGGCGATATTGTGTGGGCGCAGACCTATGGGGGGCGCGGTACGGAAGGGTTTCTTGGCCTAGGTCAAGTCCCCAATGGCGACATTGTTGCTGTGGGCGCGACGAGTTCGACGGATGGCGACTTTCCTGCCCCATATGGCAATGGAAAAGGCTCTACAGATAGCCTGATCGCCTTAGTATCCTCTAGCGGCGTACTAAAAGAATCATTCCACTCAGGAGGACGAGCGAAAGACATGTGGACTGGCGTGGCCCTGACCAAGAGTGGAGGTATTGTTCTGGCTGGGTACACTGAATCAACCGATGGCACCCTTCGACCCAGCTGTGGCAGCCGTGACCCCGTGATCGCCTACATCCCTGCATTGTGAAACTGGACGGTGTGGGTGCCAAGCCGCCGCTGGTCGACCAATGGCAGGATGTACCAAAGGTTTTTGGTGTTGCCCGCCGCCTATTCGACGACATTCCTGGAAAGGGCCGATACGCCGATCCCGTGGCGCACCTGACCCAAGTCAGGTTTGACGAGTGGCAAAAGGAGCATTCACCCAGGCCCGGCGAAACCCCCATAGCCAACGGCCGAAGA
>WQXJ01000067.1 GCA_009784895.1 Micrococcales bacterium
ACGCTCGTGTTCACGGCTGGTGACGCTAGCCCGTTGACCTCGACTATCACCACCAACCGTGGCTACGTTGAGGCCAACCGTCTGGACACCACCGCCAGGGGCAAACTGGATCAAGCCACTTTGACGGTGAAGCTGCTGGACGCTCAGGGCAATCAGTTGGATGACCCGACAGCTCAGGTCACGGTGACAACCTCGCTCAATGGCGTGGTGGTCCACGACAGCGGTGTTGCCACCAACAACCATGACGGCACCTACAGCATCAAGGTTTCCTCGCAGGCGGCCGGCGACGCGGTCTTTGCCTTCGCCATCGACGGCGCCCAGGCTGTCGACACGGTAACGGTCAAGTTCGTGCCCACGCCGCCAGCTCCGGTCTACTCCACGGCCGTGGCAAATGCCAAGAAGATCAGTGGCACTGCCGAGCCGCACCACAGGATCCATGTTCACAACGGTTCTTCAACTAACACCATTTGCGTCACGCAGACTGACGCTCAGGGCAAGTGGTCCTGCGCCTTTGGCCAGCCGCTGGAACAGGGCGCTGTCTTGTCAGCTCTGGCGGTAAACCTCGAATACATTGACAAGGCGCCGGATAATAGTCCGGAGGCTTTGGCCAACCACACCTTCACCTCGGTGAAATCCCAGATCACTGTCCAGGCCGGCCTACCTAACCTGGTGCCAGACCCGTCGGATGGCACCGAAATAACCGGCAAAGGTGACCCGGGAGACACCATCACTATCACCGATAAGGATGGCAACGAGGTTGGCTCAACCATCGTTGACCCAGATGGCAACTGGAAAATCACACCGGACAAGCCGCTGAACGAAGGTGACATTGTCACCATCACGGCGACGGATCCGGCTGGTAACACCACCACCAAGCAATGGCGGATCGGTCTGCCGGCCGTGGTGTTGGTCTACCCGACTCGCTACGTTGGCGAAAAGCAGACGGCCACTGGTCGCAATTTCCAGCCTGGGGAGTCGGTTACCGCGGTGATGCACTCCGATCCTTTGGAGCTCGGCACCAAGGTGGCTGATCCAAACGGAACGGTGACGTGGACCTTCACTGTGCCACAGGGCACTGACCTGGGCACGCACTCGATTGTTCTGACCGGACCGGATTCTGGCACGGTCAGCGCTCAGTTCCAGGTCATCGAAAGGACAGGACCAGCTCCAATTGATCCGTCGAAGGGACGCCTCCCCTTCACAGGCGCGGATGTCTTGGGGTTGAGTGGATTGGCGGTGCTGGCGTTGTCAGCCGGCTGGTGGTTGATCGTCGCAGCGAAGCGTCGCAACCGCCGCGAGGCTGAGGACACCGGCGCGTAGGGCCCCATAGGCGGCCTGTAAGGGGACTAGGTCAGGCCGCCTTGGTCCCGCCAAACCACAGATCGGTGGGGCGCTGGCTGGTCGTAAGACCAGGCCAGCGCCCCACCGGTGCATTAACCCGCCTTCTGCCGTCACCCCACCTTCCGCAGCGGCCCACCTTATGCAGCGACACCGAGCTTTCGCACAATCTGTCTCCCATCAGCTCTTTTGCAGCGACACCGAGCTGTTGCATGCTTCCCGCTGTGCACAACCTCGGTGTCGCGGCATGGGGGTGGGCCGGGTCCGCCGGTCCAGTGCCAGACTAGGGACCGTGAACTCGATCCCACCATTTGACCCTGGCGCGCAGCCGCAGAACCTCGGTGTCGCGCCAGAAGGCCCGGGAGCCGAGGTGCCAAACCTCGGTGTCGCGCCTAAAGGCCCGGGAGCCGAGGTGCCAAACCTCGGTGTCGCGCCAGAAGGCCCGGGAGCCGAGGTGCCAAACCTCGGTGTCGCGCCAAGAGAGGCTCCGGCCCAGGCGCCGGCCATCGAGGGTTGGCGGTTCCTGGCCGCCGGCAAGGTCCGCGATGTTTATGAGTTGGACAATGACCAAGCCGACGGCCAAAGCGACCAGTTGTTGGTGGTGACCACGGACCGGATCAGCGCCTACGACTACATCCTGCCCACCCCCATCCCGGACAAGGGCAAGGTCTTGACCGCGCTGTCGGTTTGGTGGATGGACCAGTTTGGCGAAATCGCACCCAACCACCTGATCAGCCTGGAGGTCCCTGAGGTGGTCAAGGGCCGGGCCATGATTGTCCAGCGCCTGGCCATGTTTCAGGTCGAGTGTGTGGCCCGCGGCTACCTGACAGGCTCGGGGCTAAAGGAGTACCAGGCCACTGGCCGAGTCACCGGGATAGAGCTGCCGGCCGGACTCCAGGACGGCGACCGGCTACCCCAGCCGATCTTCACCCCGGCCACCAAGGCAGAGGTGGGCCAGCATGACGAAAACGTGCCTTTCGACTACGTCGTCACCCAGTTAGGTCAAGAAGCCGCCGCCCAGCTGCGCGACCTAACTATGCGCCTGTATGCCAAAGCCCATGACATCGCTTTGGAGCGGGGCCTGATCTTGGCGGATACCAAGTTCGAATTCGGCGCCGACCCGGCCTCCGGCCAGATCACGCTGGGCGATGAGGTACTGACCCCGGACTCCTCCCGCTACTGGGACACCAAGACCTACCAGCCGGGTGGACCGCAGCCGTCCTTCGACAAGCAGTATTTGCGCGACTGGCTGACCCATCAGTCCGCTTGGGACAAGGCCTCGCCGCCCCCGCCGCTACCCGAAGAGGTGGTGGCTCAAACCCGCGCCCGCTACATCGAGGCCTACCAGACCCTGACCGGCCAGGTTTTCGCCTGACGGTTGTGATTGGGGATTGCCCTGTGCCGGCCCTCAAGCCGGGCATTTACCTGTGCAATTGGCCCCTTGGACGGGGCAAGTCGGGGGCAGTTTTGGCGTCATGCCAGCAGCGTAACCACCTCTCTTGCTCGATAGCCGGTTGACCTGCGAATAAATATGCAGGTCAACACGTATTTGGAGCAGAATGAGGTGAGCATGACGAATGCTCAACCCGGTGGTTGGGTTGGCCCTGCCCTCGGCAGGGCAAGTAAATCTGCCTACGCCACCTCTGCCCAATCCGTGTCAGGAGAACGGTCATTTGCACCGCATCAGCCCGGCCTTCTTTCCCGCCCTTCCTCAGCCCAGGCGGGAACCATTGGCGTCTTTGGCGCCACACCAAAACCAAGGAAACACCCATGAACACCAGTCCAGCCCACAGTTCCTCAGTTTCGACCGACGTCAGGCGCCGTTTTGGCCGTCTGGTTAGGCCGGTGACCTTGTTGGTTGCTGCGGCGATTGGCTTAGGGGGGTTGAGCGTGGCTCAATCCTGGATGGGGCGCCAGCAGGCCCAGGCCTCTGACGGCACTATCAGCTGGAACGCGACGCTCTGGGCGGGCGCCACCCAGTTCAACAAGGACTGGCTTTATAGCGCCTACAACACCTCCGGTTGGGCGATCAAGGATCCCAAGGCCGCTACCGCGACTGCGGCTGGCTACACCGAGCCGGCTTGGAACGCCACCGGCTGGAATAACGGCGGCGCTCCGACCACTATGGCGATTGGTCCTGAGCGCGATTCTGCCGGGCAAATGACGGGCCGTTTGGTTGGTTACCTTTGGGCTTGGGGCGGCACGACCCAGGCCGGTGGCGGCAACGCCGTCTCGGTCCGCAAGGTGGTGCCGAATGACACTGTGGCCAAGGAGTTCTTTGTTTCGTGGAACCGCTTCACTGGTGGCAACAACTGGTCTGGCGGCGAGGTTTTCCAGGGCACCGGCGAACTTTATTTGTCTCCGGCTGAAGGCAACGACGTTCGCAACATCTCCGATCCAACGACATTTGGTACCTCGGCTCAGCTAGAGGTCTGCAAGCCGTGGGAGCAGAACGCCAGCCTTAGGGCGACCTGCCGGCAGAGCCGTATGTTGTACCCGGCCACGCCGAATGATCAGCTTGCGGCGGCCAACGGCACCGTATCGACCACGGCGTTGTGGAATATCGGTTCTGATATGGCTTTGGACGCGGAGGGCAACGCCTACCTGTTGGCCTCGAATGGTGGCTTAACCTATCTGATCAAGGTCAAGCCTGGAGCCGACGGCGAAAACTGGTATTGGCAAAAGGTTTTGCGGTTCAACAACCAACTTGGCGTCGACACCTATTGGGGTATGGCCTTCCATGATGGTCTGATTTACGCCCGGTTTGGTTCCGGCGCC
This sequence comes from Micrococcales bacterium, assembly GCA_009784895.1. Lineage (NCBI taxonomy): Bacteria > Bacillati > Actinomycetota > Actinomycetes > Micrococcales > Micrococcales bacterium. Next base: position 4,117 of record WQXJ01000067.1, read on the forward strand.
CTTGTGGTGATGAACCCGCTAACCAAGCAAATGAGCCGTGGCGGCTTTACTGTCCAAGACTTCCGTGACCTGGCCTCAGCCCAGACCGCCGGAACATTCCGCGGCACCATCTTCAATGACCTCAACGGCGACGGTGTCAGAGATTCTGGTGAGCCGGTTCTACCTAATGTCACGGTCGAGCTGTACAAGCAGGGGCAATCTGGCCCGGTCTCGACCCAAGAGACCGACGGCCTGGGTGAATACAACTTTATTCTTGACGCGACCGCCAACGTTGAGTGGTATGTCCGGGTAAAACAACCCACAATTGATGGCTACAACGCCAGGCAGACTTATGCCGGTGGTTATTCGAGCAAGATCGACCAAGACGGCAACTACCAGCGTGGCACCGCCAACGTCGTCACACCGCGGTGTTCGGGCAATGCGATGGCCGCGGGTTATGAGGGCCCGTGTCTAGGGGCCCGGACTGACGGCATTGATCCTTCAGCCCAAATGGGCGCAGACAACGTTTTCACCGATACCGGTGCGCTAATTGTGACCAAGGCGACTTCGACCACCTCAGACGAGCTGTCGGTGGCAGATTTCGGTCTTTCGATCTACGGCTCTTACGGTGATGCGCCGGCCACTTTCAAGTCGACCCGGGCCCAGGGCGGCCCGTTGCTGTTCCCCACCACTGTCCAAGGCAATGCCCGCATTGGCGCGACGGCCGGGCAATATGGCGACGGCATCAATGACCCGGGGGCCAACGCTCATTTGACCGATGACGGTGTCGAGTACAAAGACTCAGGTCCAGGCACGGTTTGGGCGCCTTTGCAGGACCAGATCCTGGCAGTGGGGCGCTCCTACGACTTCCGCATCAAGGTTGAAGGCCTGAACGCGGCATCGGCCTATGCCAAAGCCTGGTTTGGCGAGATGAATGTTGCTGCCGCCGGCACCACCTTCACAACTACCCCAAGGATTGGCGACACCGCTGCTAACGCCACACCGGCCGCGGACGGCTACGTCTACCGCAACAACTACATTGTGGGCTCGGTCCAGCCCACCGGCGGCCTGCAAAACATGTTCATCCGGGCTGAGGCTGGCCTTGACTGGGCCAGTTTGTCACCGGAAAAGCCGGCCGCCGCCACCGACTGGAACACCACGCCGTGGGTCCAGACCGGTGAAGTTGAGGACTACCGCATGGGCATTGCCAATGCCACTGTTCAGTTGCAGGCCAGGACAGTGGCTGGGGTCTCCTCCACCTTCGACTACACCCTGACAAACGTCATCAACACCGCGCCATCTTCGACCTCTGATTCCATCACCACCAGCGCTGACGGCGCCTGGCAGCCTTCGCGCCAGGGCCACGCCATCACCACACCTGGCAGTCCGGTTGATATCACCACCACCTCAATTCCGGACGGCTGGCGCTTGGGCACCCGCGTTGATGCCGCCGGCGCACCGATCGATACCTATTGCATGGATCCGATCACCGGAGTCCCGGTTGCTTACACGGTGGTTTCGCCCACCGAGTTGAGGCTAGACGGCACGGCCACGGGCGTCGGCTCTTCGGTCGTTTGCCGCCTGACCTACATGCCCGTGGTTGACATGAAGACCAGCTCAATCACCACTGATCCTGAGCCCGACTCGAGCACCCCGTTGAAGGTCACTGTTACTGGCACCGCCGGCGGCACCTACTCCATCACGGCCAAACTGCAGGGCACGGTCACCGATGCTGGTGGCGCCTCTATCTTGAGCCCGGTCCCGGGCCAGGGAGTCGAGATGACCATAGCTCCGGACGGCAATGGGGCCACCGCTACTGGTGCGTCTTTCGCCAATGACCTTCAGGCAGACACCTGCGTGACTGACGCCAATGGTGAGTGCACTTTGGTGGTCAAGGGTCTGGTACCCGGCACCTATTCCATTACGGCTAGAACTGACGTCAACGGCACCGCCACCACCTTCTCCACGGTCGACTCCCCGCCGGCTAACCGCCACCCGGCACTGACCTACTTCGAGGCCAACGAGCAGTGCATGCCGCCGCCGTCCGATGCCTTTACCCTGAATAACACCGGCCTGCGCCTGTCGAACAGCTCCGATTTCCGCAGCGCCTTGATCAAACTGCGCGACTGCGGCGACAACCCGATCACCGGCAAGGTGGCAGATCTGTCGATCTCAGTCACCCGGGGCGGCAGCACCCTAACTCAGGGCACCGACTATTGGATTGACAACCTTGAGGAGACGGCGGCCGGCAGCGGCGACTACTCCTTCTCGATCCGCTCGGCTAGGGATGGTGACCTGCAAGTCACAGTCACTTTCAACGACAAGGGCACGCCCAAAGTACTGGGCACCCAGACCGCCACCTTCGATGACAACACCGTCATCTGCGTCAAGGGCACCAACGACCCGCGGTGCACCGAGTATTCGGATTTCACCATCACCCCGAAGACCCCCACGCCTTATGCCGATTGGCAGTTTGCCTCTAAGTCACCCAGTGACTGGGGTTTCTACGAAGGTGTCATCACACTGGTCGGCTTCAACGCCAGCCCAATAACTGACGGCATTGGCCGCATCACCATGTCAGATGTGACCACGGCGCCAGCCCCGCTCTCCGGCGCTCGCTTCTGGTCCACCGCCACCAACCCGCCGCTAACGGGCCCCGGCAACGCCACGGCGGTGACCTGCTCGGTCGCCCTGGTGGGCACGTCCTGCCCCACCGGCGTCTACAACATCCGCATCTATTCGACCATTGCTGACACCCGCCAAATCAAGGCCGCGGCTACGCAAACCGGTTCCGGTGCGGTTGACATTGACACCCAGCCGGCCACATTCGATCCATGGTCGGATCCGGTTCACAACCAGACCAGGTTGACCGTTAACCCGGCCGGCGACTCTGGTCTGCTGCCCAATGGCACCGCCGCCTATGTTGTGACGGCCACGGTCTTTGATGAGAACAATCTCAACGCGCTGCAGGGCGAGGATGTCACCTTCTCGATCGCCAAGTCCACCGCCACCCCAGATGCTGGCGGTGCCACTATGCGCAGTGGTTCGACCACCCTCAACCCGGCTGGCGAGGTGCTAACGACTTCAAGCGCCGGCCAGGCCCAGGTCACCGTAACGGCCGTGGCTCCAGAGGGCGACTACGTCATCACGGCCATGTACAACGCCGGCCATGTTGGTGCCGCCCGCACCGACAACGACAAGTCGCCGCAAACCTTGACCTTCAGGACCGGCGATGACCCCGACCTGTCGCTGTCGACTGTGCGGGTTTCGCCGGATGACATCATTGCCAACGACACCGACACCGGCACCATCACCGTGCTGATGATTGACCAAAATGGTTTGCCCATGACCGGGCGCGGCGCCCGGCTCAGCGCTCAAGGACCGACTGGCGTGGCCTTGAACTTCTCCGCCTTTACGCCCACATCCACCGCCGGCGAGTACTCCGCCACGGTTCGTGGCACCGATGCCGGGGACCACAAGATCACGGTCTCCTATTCCGGCACTGAGCTGACCACCTTGGCCACGCCCAACCCGAACGATGTAGCCCACTTTGTTGAGGACGAGCCGGATGTCTTGAATTCGACTTTGTCAATTCAGCCTTGCGTGGCGATCTCACCTTCGCATCCGGTAGTTGTGGCCGATGCCGCAGATTGCTTCCGCATTACAGCGGTCCTTCGGGATCATTACCTCAACCCGGTGCGCAACTGGTATTCGCCCACTGCCGCCGCCAACAACTACTTCTTCGACTCTGTCCCGCCTGGCGCCATCATGTCTACGCCGCAGCAGACCCCTGCTGGCACCTACACCATTGAGGTCAGGTCAAATGACATTGAGACCTACGCGCTGACCTTCTACTTCCGTGCGGCCGGTCCCAACCGGGTGACGTTGACCCCAACTTTGACGGCCGAATTCGGCTCGGACACCTGGGAGATCACCAAGTCGCACTTCACGGCCACACCGGCCCCTCCGGCCGAGACGGTGGTTGGCAAGTCCGGCGCCCTGATCACCCTGCGCGCCTTCAACGCGGCCAATCAACCAGTTGATCTGACCGACGCAGATTTGTTGGCCCTAAGCGCCCGGGCTGATAGGGCCGGTGGCGGCAGCGCCACCATTGGGAATTGGACCCGAACGGCGCTTGGCGTCTACACCGCCAC
>WQXJ01000068.1 GCA_009784895.1 Micrococcales bacterium
CGGACGGATACTGCTGATGTGGCAGGCGCTAAGGGCCTTCGGTGTTCCGATCATCGTCGAAGCTGGGCAGCGCACCGCCTACATCGACGCGTTACAGCTTGACGACCGGGACGCGCTAACGGCCCTGTTGGCGCAGCAGTTGCTGCTGGAACAAGGCCGCGCCGAGCAATTCACCTGATTCCGTGGTCCCGTTTCAAAGTTGGTGTGAGAGGCAGCCCGCAGCGGCAAGCGAAATGAACACTAGATTCGTGACCAAAGTGACATTGAAGTGCTGACTAGAGTGACATTGAGCGGTTGTCTGAAGCTACATCAAGAGCCGAATTGTGGCAGCACCTACCTCGACTCTTTGGGCATGAACTCGTGATTGCCGCAATGGCCCACCCCGGCAGCTATGGGTGCCTGAACGCCTCGCGCAAGGCGTCGGGTGGCACCGAGTGCTACCGGCCCATGTACCATGGGCGCGTGGGACATGCTGACGAAATCACCCAGCGCGACTTGCGGTTGCGCTCAAAGGACATCATGGACGCTGTCGAAGGCGGTACATCGTTCACGGTGACCAGGGACGGGCGGCCAATGGGCCAGCTGGTTCCGCTGCGCCGCCGATTTGTCACCAAGGCGCAGTTTGTTGCTTCATCCGCCGCGGCCGGCGTCATTGACCCCGACCAACTGCACACGGATATCGCCGCCGGCCTGAACTTTGACCTGGATGACCCCTATGCCCTTTGAGCCCACACAAGGCCTCTTGGACACCAATATCCTTGCGCTCCGTCCCTGGATCCCACCCAATTGCCTGCCCGACGAAATGGCCATTAGTGCGGTTACCGTGGCCGAACTCGCTGCTGGCGTGCATTTGGTCGACGGTGACGACAGCGCGGCCAGCCGGGAACGTGCCCGCCGGGTCGCCGTCCTCCAGCACACGGAAAACGAGTTCGACGCCTTGGCCTTTGACACTGACGCGGCCCGTGTATTTGGCCAGATGGCAGCTGCTCTCAAGGCGGCCGGCCGAACACCGCGGCGCCGAGCACTCGACCTGATGATTGCGGCAACTGCCGCTGTGAATCGGCTACCTGTCTACACCACCAATCCGGCAGACTTTGTCGGTCTCGACCGGCTGGTTCTGATTGTGCCCGTTCCGCGCCCAACCAGTGCCCCTTAACACCTGTCCTGTGGCCATTCTAGGAATGGATTGGTTGACGTCGGCAGCTGTTCGGCCGACGCAAGGGCGGCCGGGCGAGCAGGTCGAACGGCCTCACGGCAAGACCTGAAACAATGATCCGCATGGGAAGAAAAATCGCCTGGGTACGAGCTGGAGGACTGGCGGTCGCAGCGTCACTTGTTTGCACGCTGCTGGCGACCGGATGCCAAGGGTCACAGAAGGAGCCGGAGCCGGAAGACCAAGCCGCCACCGTTGCGGCTACCCCCACCCCGGAGCCGGCTACTACGACACCTGAGCCGGCTACCCCCACTCCGGAGCCGGCGCCCACTGACACGATGGGCTCAATCCCTGAGGAGTTCGTTGGCCAATGGGCCGGAAGTGCCGGCGACATCAGCCTGTCCTTCACTATTGAGGCAGGGGGCACTGGACAATACTCGTTTGAGCAGGGTGGCTATTCGGAGAGCTACAGCTTCATGCTTGAGGCACAGACCGAGACTTTTTCGGTTCAAATCCCGCAAAACAACACGCTTGGCATCACACAAATCCAAGGCACCTACGAGTACTCAAATGGGACGCTGACGCTCCACGTCCAAACTACTTTCAAGAACGGTCGAGTTTTCGAATACACCGTGCCCTGCAAACGGACCGACCTGTAGGCAGAGTTGCCAGGCCAGCGACTAGACCAACCCGGTGGCCAAGGAGTGGGTCGCATCAGGGCGTCATCGGGCGAGGAATCGCCAAGGCGCTGGGCGATCTCCTCGACTGTGGCCGGACGCGCTCCCGCCGGGTCGACGGTTTCGAGCAGGTACTCCGCCGGTTGGCGTGGGTTTCGCCAAAATTGGCGCAGATTTGGCGGAGATTTGGAGTTGGCCTGCCAGCGGTGGGGAAGGGCGGACCGGACGTCGTCCGGCCGGGTCTTGGCGGTGTTTAGCGCCCATCACCTGGAGGTACGCCTCTGAACTCCGATTCAACCGACGAGCATGCTTGGACGAATGGGCGGCGGAGAACTGCACGGCCACCTTGCACAACCTCTACACGCTACGCGGAGCACAGGTGCGCGATGGCACCGCTTGGGCCAGGTACATCATGGAGTCCTTGACTTTGTACGGGGCGCAGGCCGAGGTGGTCTTCCAGTCTCACAACTGGCCACATTGGGGCAAGGAGTTCATCGAGGAGTACCTAGTCAACACCGCCGCCATGTACAAATTCATTACCGACCAGACGCTGATGTACCTGAACCAGGGCTACACCTCCAGCGAGATCTCCAACATGATTGAACTGCCAGCCGATCTGGAAAAGGTCTGGTACACCCGCCAGTACTACGGCACTCTGCGGCACAACGCCAAGGCCGTCTACCAGCGCTACATCGGTTGGTACGACGCCAACCCGGCGCACCTGAACCCGCTATCTCCTTCCGACGCCGCCAAGAAGACTGTTGAGCACATGGGTGGCGCCGAGGCAGTGCTGAAGAAGGCCAAAGCAGACTTTGACAAGGGCGAGTACCAGTGGGTGGCGGAGGTCACCATGGTGCTGGTGTTCGACGATCCTGAGAACACTGAGGCCAGGTACCTCTGCGCTGACGCCCTAAAGCAGTTGGGCTACCAGGCAGAAGCCGGCACCTGGCGGGCGGCCTATGCCACCATCACCCTGCCCGGGCAGGCCATGGCGGTGGTGCTGACACCCGACTGGGCCAGCAGCGAGTACGTCCAGGTCGAAGGCGATGGGTCAGTGATCGACCAGTTGCAGGCTCACATGGTCGACTTCGACCCGCACTTCAACATCATCGAGCCGTGTCCACGGGCGCCCAATGGAGGTCGGCCCAGGTCGGCTCGTAGCCGGTAGTGTCCATCTAACTGCAGGAGTTGGTGCAGGTTGGTGCGGTGCCAACGCTTTCTGAATTTGTCGGAAGCCGGGCACCCCCACACCGCAAGCAAATCGCGCCGCGGTACTGGACGGCGGTTGGGCGGTGGGTAGGAAGTGCGACCTGGACTCCTGGGAAACGGGCCTGCATCGCGGCTACGAGGAGCGGATGGAGTCGGCCCGCCTGCTGGTGGACCTGCTCCGGGGTGCGTGACGGGCTGCTAGATCCGGTTGACAATGCCCTAACGCCCGCCAAATAGCCGGTGGGCGACAAACGGACACTTAGGAACAAGTCGGGATGGACGGCGGCGATGTGGCCAGCGATGAGATCAGTCTCGCCGTAGTCGTCAACATCTTCCGTGACGAGGAATTGCGCACCTACGGCACAAGCATCAGCCAGTAGTTGCCTGTCGGACACTTCGGTGGAGGTGAATCGGTTGGGATCGGTACCCGTCGGGCCGAGTGTTTGACCAAGCCGAAGCCGTAGAGCCTGAATGGGAATAGCCGAGGAGCGAAGATGCCGACTCGCCTCCCGCTCTGCAGTTATGCTCCAAGTTACGTGATAGCTACTGTGCAGTCCGCCAGCCCAGAGCAAGGTTCGTGTGAACGGTTTGGCAAGAACGTTGGAGTCAAGGAAGACAAGTTGGCTCATGCGTCGCCAAACAACTCCGCTTCCACGTCGTCTGCCACCAAGGACCACTGCTGATTGACCAGGGCGTTACGGAAACGTTCAACCTCCCCAATGGAAATGCGGTGGCGGTTTCCGCGACGGGTACTAACAATCTCGCCTGCCTTGATCTTGGTCATGATGTAGGCGCGCGAGACGGCAAGGGAATCGGCCACTTCTTGGGGTGTCATGAACGGCTCGGTGGCAGTCACCTGAACGTGTTCGCCAGCCGCAAGTCGGTCGTGGATGAACGCCAGTACCTCCTGATCGCTGGTGTCCGTGGTCAGCGTCAACGTGCTCATGGCATGAATTCTAGCAGTTGTGACAGATACTGCTGCGTCTGCTGATAGGCTCAATAATGGTCACGTCCACTCCGCCATCGGCTACATGTCGCCACTGCATTTGTCGATAGTTCTAACATCACCGGTTTGGTACTCCTCGGCGCTTCGCGCCTCGTCAACAACTTCGTCGGCCTCGGCCAATCGAGCAAGCTCGTTGGCGCTCGGCTCTCCTCGTTGTGGACCTAACTGGGCACTTCTCAAACTATCGTCAATCCATGGAACCCCTGGTCAAGCGGATATCTATGGCATCAAGAAGGTCTGGAAGTGGCCCAAAAGGGCCTCAGATCACCGGTTTTCGGGGGCCGAATCGACGAAAACTGAAAAATCCCCAAACTAAGTTGGCCCCAGAAGACACGGCCGAGGTGATGGCTGAGTATGCCGCCGGGGGAGTAGTGAGCAAGCTTGCGAACCGGTACGGCGTCGCCCGATGCGCCATCCACAAGAACGCTAGGCGGCGTGGCGTCGTGGCCAACCGCAAGCTTCTGCCCGACGACCACACCGCCGAAGCGATCCGCTTGTATGAAGCCGGCATGAACATCGCGGATCTGGCCATCCTCTACGGAGTCAGCCATGGCGCGATGCGCGAGCTGCTTGCCAGATCCGGGGTGGCGCTCCGCTCCAAGGGGAGGCCTGGCAAGGGAGTTACGACAGGCTCACGCTCGAACAGCACCTTGTCGCAGGGCCCCGAATGAGTTGGTCTCCGCGCGAAAAGTGCTGAACTACGGCTCACATGAGGTGCAGACACCGTTGGTGAGACTCGATCGATCAGTGATGACCAGGGCACATCGAAGGCAAGCCACGCCTCGGAAGGTTTCTTTGATGGGCCGTTTGGTTCGAGCTGATTCGGCAGGCCCAAACAAGTTCTGGTGCATGGTGAACAGGTCAGGCAGGCTGTCAGATACCTCCTGGATGTGAATCGTCAGCATCGTGTTTGGTGACTGGCGCCGGGCTGTGGCTAGCGCGCCGAGAATGCTGGTGTACGCCGCTTCAGTTAGCCGGCCTGCCAGAAACAGGCCGGGATGTACTGCAGACATGCCAAAACGGTCCAAGTCTGTTGGACCGAAGTGGCGGACGTTTTCGGTTATGACATAGCGCGCATTGGCGTTGACCGCCGCTGCAAGAACAGGTTGATCCTTCCAGTGGGTGTCTAAAAGACTCAGCTCTTCCGGGTTGGGGTGGTCAGGTGACACTTGCCACAGCCATTTTTCGCGTAACACAGAGACCGGGCGGGCTTTGGGCCGTTGTGCACGTTCCGCCTCCTTCTCGACAAGAGGGCTGAATACCAGGCCGAAGGCACACGAATCAAGCGCGCTGGCCAGGTAGAGGATGGTGCGCGGTGTTGCCTGGGCAAGAACGTTGGCATCAACGAAGGCAAGGGTCACGTCACAGGTCTTCCGCAAGGTCCGTGGCCATGGATTGGAAGTACCAGCTGCGGAATCTCTCTACCTCAGAGACCGGGATGCGATGGTACGTACCTCGCAGTTCATAGGCGATCTTGCCTCGTTCCACCCATTTCATCACTGATGTTCGCGAGAGCTGTAGCTGTTCCGCAAACTCGCTTGGGGACAGCGTTGGGGTCTCGATCCGCACCTCAACACGATCCCCAGCAGCAATGTGGTGGGCCAGTTCCTTTTCCCAGCCAATGGTGGCCGCAGTCAGTTGCAGTGTCTTCATCCACCTCTCCTTGGGTTGCAGGTTAGCCATGAACATACCACACATGAAACTCTGCGGTACTTGGCCTTGGCTGCTTGAGCGGACCATCTACGCCACAAAAACCTACTGGCGGCCAACGTGGCGTTCTTCGACCGAATCAACGTTCCCGAAGTAGACCACGTGGAAGGCGAACCTCATTGGGGCATGGAACTGATGCTGAGCCCCTCCATCCAGGCGACCGCTCTGCAAGCCCACCAAAGTGGGGACGCCAGCGACTATGAGGCTTTTGCTACATGTGTCGATAGTTCTAACATCACCGGTTTAGTACTCCTCGGCGCTTGGCGCCTCGTCAACAACTTCGTCGGCCTCGGCCAATCGAGCAAGCTCGTTGGCGCTCGGCTCAATCGTCAGTGCTCCTCGGCGCTTGGCGCCTCGTCAACAACTTCGTCGGCCTCGGCCAATCGAGCAAGCTCGTTGACGCTCGGCTCTCCTCGTTGTGCTCCTCGGCGCTTGGCGCCTCGTCAACAACTTCGTCGGCCTCGGCCAATCGAGCAAGCTCGTTGGCGCTCGGCTCTCCTCGTGGTACTCCTCGGCGCTTGGCGCCTCGTCAACAACTTCGTCGGCCTCGGCCAATCGAGCAAGCTCGTTGGCGCTCGGCTCGCCTCGTTGTGGGCCCGGCCGGACTCGAACCGACGACTCCCACGGTGTAAACGTGGTGCTCTAGCCAACTGAGCTACGGGCCCAAAGGCACAATCGTAGGGCACGGGGCCGCCGGGCCGCGCGGGGCGTCCATTACCCTTGGGGGCTGGCGGCGCGGCGGCGCCCGTCCACCAGAGCAGACCAACAGCGTTAGGACCAAACATGGCGCCCAAGGCGATCAGCGGCTTTCCAGAGTGGCTCCCCACCGGCTACCTGGTCGAACGCCATGTCGTCGAGACACTGCGCCAGGAATTCGAACTGCACTCCTACCAGGAGATCCAGACCCGCGCCGTTGAGCCCCTTGGTGAGCTTTTGCGCAAAGGTGAAACCTCGAAAGAGGTTTACGTCCTGGGCCGGCTCCAGGACATGATGGCCGCCAGCGCTGACACCGCCAACCAACCAGACCAGATCGACGAATCGGCCCTGGCCCTGCACTTCGACCTGACCGTGCCATTGGCCCGCTACGTCCTCCAGCACCAAAACGACCTGGCCTTCCCTTTCAAGCGCTACCAGATTCAGCCAGTTTGGCGCGGTGAGCGTCCCCAGACCGGTCGCTTTCGCCAGTTCACTCAAGCCGACATCGACGTCATTGGCCGCGACCACCTGCCGGCCCATTTCGAAACCGAGCTGCCGCTGGTCATCGCCCGGGCGCTGCGGCGCCTGGGACTAAGCATCCGCGTCCAGGTCAACAACCGACAAATCTGCCAAGGCTTCTACACCGGCATTGGCCTTGACCAGGTCGACGCCGTTCTGCGCGAGGTCGACAAGCTTGAAAAGACCGGCCCGGCCGCCGTCCAAGCCGCGTTAGTGGCCAATGGCGCCAGCCAGGCCCAGGCCGCCGCTTGCCTGGACCTAGCTGCAATTTCCGCCGATGCCGGCCCTGACCTCGAAGCGGCCGTCACCGACTTGGCCGGCCGGGTTGGGGTATCCGGCAAGGCGGCAGCAGTCTTGGAGGCTGGCTTGGCGGATTTGGTGACCTTGCTCGATCAAGCCAACACCGCCTTTCCCGGCACCTTCACCGCCGAGCTCAAAATCGCCCGCGGCCTGGACTATTACACTGGCGCAGTCTACGAAACGATCTGGCTGGGCCACGAAGACCTGGGCTCGATTTGCTCGGGCGGCCGGTATGACTCGTTGGCCAAGGACAACCGGGCCACCTACCCGGGGATAGGCCTATCGGTCGGGATCAGCCGCCTGGTCTCACGGCTGATCAGCCAGAATCTGATGCAGCCCACCCGCGCCGTGCCAGCCGCCTGCCTGGTGGCGGTGACAAACGAGACTGAGAGGCCGGCATCGGACAAGGCGGCTAACCAACTCCGTGCGCGCGGCATCGCCACCGACGTGGCACC
>WQXJ01000069.1 GCA_009784895.1 Micrococcales bacterium
AACGCAGGCCGAGGCAATTCGAGCTTGCTCGAAGTTGCGAGGCCAAGGCAGCGGTTGACGAGGCCCCCAGGGCCGAGGAGCACCGCAACGCAGGCCGAGGCAATTCGAGCTTGCTCGAAGTTGAGAGGCCAAGGCAGCGGTTGACGAGGCCCCCAGGGCCGAGGAGCACCGCAACGTGATGTCTCGGGGCATTGTTGACACTATGTCTCGGGTGATTTTTGGTGGTGCCCCTGCCTGGGATCCTCCTGTGCCCCGGTTCGACTGAATCGACTTGAACGGCTGAGTTATTGGACCAGATCGACTTGAACCGTTGAGTTATTGGTCCAGATCGAGGTGAACGGTTCGATGATCGGGCCAGAGCGTTTCCCCAGGTGGACGGAAACTGCCGTCATCGAAACGGTCAGGTCGATTGGCCGGTGTCATCGAAGTGTTCAGGTCGTTTGAGCGGCGCCATCGAAACGATCAGGTCGATTGGCCGGTGTCATCGAAGTGTTCAGGTCGTTTGAGCGGCGCCATCGAAACGGTCAGGTCGAGCTCCCAACCAGCACGGGGCAGCGCCACCGGCGAGCCGGAGGGGTGGTGCGGCAAGACGGACTGGGCAGACCTCTGACGTGCTACCCTAGATGTAGGGATTGTAGGGGAGAGGTCAGGGGATGACTGCACCATTGTTGCTCGAAGTGGCCAAAGTAATGGCAAAGGGCCAGATCACACTGCCCAAAGACATTCGCGCCAAGCTCTCAGTTGACACTGGCGACAGAGTCGCCCTGATCTGGGATCAAGACCGTGTGGTGATGATGAATCCCGCCCTGTACGCCATGCGTATCCTGCAATCCGAAATGACCGGTCAGGCCGAGCAGGCTGGCCTGCCGACCGAAGAGGCCGTCGACGCGTACGTAGCCGGCTTGCGGCGGCAGACCAGTCCCTAAGTGAAGTACCTGCTTGACACCAACGTGCTGGTGTCCGCTGCCTTGTTCCCTGACGGCACACCTGGTCGGGCCTACGATCTCGCGCTGAGCTCGCCTCACACCGTCGTTGTCTGCGACTACACCATTGGGGAGTTGCGTCAGGTCTTCCGCGCCAAGTTCCCGGGCAAGACTGAGGCAATGGAGCTGTTTCTGTCCGGTATCTCACCCGGGATCACCGTTGTACCGACGCCTGACACAATCACTGAAGTGGATGTGAGGCTTGTTCGAGACCGCGGAGACTGGCCAATTGTCCGTGCCGCCGTTGCGGCACAGGTCGACGCAATTGTGTCCGGAGATAGGGACCTGCTCGATGCCGAACTGCCACGCCCCCAAGTGTGGACACCGGCCCGGTTTTTGGCCCACTTGCAGAAACCCTGACCAGCTGCGAGGAGCAGCGCCTTTGAGCTAGGCCATGAACAAAACCGGAGGGATTAGCTCTTTCGCCGAGCGAGGAGAACCGCAGCTCAGGGCTCTGAGGCTATTGAGTCGCGACTAGCTGGGCCAGCCAGGACCGGCTGCCGAATTCTTGAACAGACTGCGCCGCGACTCCAGCGGCGAAGGCCAGTTGGCCGGCGAAACTGCCCACAGCCGGGCCATCTTGGGCAATTGTGAGAGAACCAGTCGCCACAGAGTCGCGGGCAATTGCGGGAGAGCCAGCCGCCATTGAGTCGCTGGCCATGGCAAAGGCTAGTGCGCCGTGGAAAAAATCCCCGGCCGCCAGGGAGTCAACCACTTTGACGGACCTAGTTGGCACCGAACCAAGCGGCCCGTCTAGCGAGGTCCAGTAGGTGACCGGACCACCGCCATCGGTCACGGCGCCGAAGCCAACACCCTGCCCGCGCAAGTCCCCGGCAATTACCTCCGCCCCGCCGGGCAAATAGGCGGCCGAGACCACAGCGCAGTCAATGAACGGCAACTGCCTGGCAGTCCACGGCTTCTTGGCGCCGCAGTCCATCACCACCGGGACCGAGGCCGCCCGGGCGGCCTGGGTGATTGGGATTGAAATGTCGGTCTCGTGGGAGTCGACTAGGACCACCTGGGGGCGAATCCGCGCCATCAGATCTGCGGCGTTTGGGCCGGGAGTGGTTGGGTCAGGGTCGCGGTTCGGGGTGGTTGGGTCAGAGTCGCGGTCGGGGGTGGTCGGGGCAGGGTCGTAGTTGGTGGAAGTCGTGGCTGAGTCGCGGTTCGGGGAGGCGTTGCCGGCATCGGGTTCCAGGTTGGCATGGGCCGCGCCGGTCGCCGCACGGTAGGATCGGCCCTGGTCGGTGGCGGAAACCACTGCCCGCTCGCCGGTCGCGGCTGTCACCATGATGCTGGCCAAAGTCGTCGATACCTGGCCCATTGCCGGCGCCACCTGCACCTCGACCCCGTGGGCGGCTAGATCAGCCTTGACCAGGCTGCCAGCCGGATCCTGGCCCAAGCGCGTTACCAAGGTGGCCCGCCCGCCCAGGGCGGCGAAAACAACGGCGGCGTTGGCGGCCGGCCCGCCCGCGGCCACGGCCAAGTCCAGTGCGGTGACCTTTTGGTCTGGCCCCGGCACCCGCTCGACCAGTTGGATTACATCCAGGGCGCTCAAACCAACAAACAGGCCGGTTGGTTGACTGGCCTCAGTACCTGCGTCCATTGGCTGATCGTCTCACACCTTGCAGCCTGAAAAGACCGTTTGGCTGCCCGATGCCGGCTGCCGCGGCTGGCCGGCCTGTCTTGCCTTGACCTCGACCCGGGCTGGCGGGCCAGTGCCGTCGGCGCTGCTTTTGGCTAGCCCTTTTGGCCTTGGCCTGGCACCGGACTGGCGAGCCGCCACTGACGATACCGCCGTAGGCCGGCCTGTCTTGCCTTGACCTGGGCTGGCGGCCCAGTGCCGCCGGCGCTGCTTTTGGCTAGCCCTTTTTGCCGTGGCCTGGTACCGGACTAGCGGGCCGCCACAGACGATGCTGCCGCTGGCCGGCCTGTCTTGCCTTGACCTCGATCCGGGCTGGCGGGCCGCCATTGCCACGAGCAGCGGCGGGGCCCAGATCGACACGTGACCAGGCAGGTAGGATCGGCCCAGCCACATCAGCCAAGTTCAATCGGGGAGCACACATGGCCATTTGGGAACTGCACGGCAACGGCAAAACCATTGCCCCAGGTGATGTGGTCAAACCTCTAGAGCGGTTAGCTTGGCCGCGGACTGTGGCCATGGGCATGCAGCATGTCGTGGCCATGGCCGGCGCCACGCTAACGGTTCCGGCCATCACTGGCTTCCCGGCCACCACCACGCTGTTCTTCAGCGGTGTTGGCACCATCTTGTTCCTGATCCTCACCCAGAACCGGCTGCCGTCCTACCTGGGCAGCTCCTTTGCCTTCATCGCCCCGATCCTGGCCGCCAAGACCAGTGGCGGCGACTACAGCGCCGCATTGTTCGGCATTCTGGTGGCAGGGATCCTGCTGGCCATAGTTGGCGGCATTGTCCAGGTCGCCGGGTCAGGCTGGATCAACGCCTTCATGCCGCCGGCCGTCCAAGGCGCGGTGGTCATGCTGATTGGCTTCAACCTGGCCAGCGCGGCTTGGGGGGCCAAAGGAGAAGACGGATTTGGCTTCGCCGCAGGCCCACTGGCCGGCACAGTCACGGTGGTGGTGGCGGTCCTGGTGGCCGTGTCTCTGCGTGGCCTTTTGGGACGGTTGTCGATCCTGGCCGGGGTTTTGGCCGGCTACATCGTGGCACTAATTCAAGGCCAAGTCGATACGGCGGTAATCAGCAAAGCCGATTTGATTGGCCTGCCGGCCTTCCATGCCCCCAAACCCGATTGGTCGATCGTATTGATGTTTGTGCCGGTGGTGCTGGTGCTAATCGCTGAGAACGTCGGCCACGTCAAGTCGGTCGCCACTATGACCGGGCAAAACTACGACGGCGCCATTGGCAAAGCCCTGCTGGCCGACGGGCTGGCCACCACCCTGGCTGGTTTAGGCGGCGGTTCTGGCACCACCACCTATGCCGAGAACATTGGCGTTATGGCGGCCACCAAGATCTACTCCACCGCCGTCTACTGGGTGGCCGCCGCCACAGCCCTGGTGCTGAGCCTGTTCCCGAAGTTCGGCGCCGCTATTGGCGCCATTCCGCCCGGCGTCTTGGGCGGTGCCGGGGTGGTGCTGTACGGCATGATCGGCCTGCTGGGCGCCCGTATCTGGATTGACAACAAAGTCAATTTCGCCAATCCGGTCAACCTGTTCCCGGCCGCCGCCGGTTTGATTATGGGGATTGCCAACGCCTCGTTTGCGATTGGTGACATGGAGCTGACCGGCATTGTTGTCGGCACAGTGGTGGTTTTTGTGCTGTATCACCCGATGCGCTGGATCGCCAAGATTCGCGGCACCGACGTGACCAACTAAACCAGCTCAGGCTAGGGGGTTGGTGAATAATGCGCGCCGAAACG
This sequence comes from Micrococcales bacterium, assembly GCA_009784895.1. Lineage (NCBI taxonomy): Bacteria > Bacillati > Actinomycetota > Actinomycetes > Micrococcales > Micrococcales bacterium. Next base: position 4,379 of record WQXJ01000069.1, read on the forward strand.
AGGATCGTCACCAGGTGATGCATCGCAAGGCGGAGGTCTGCCCCGCTAGCAGGGCTAACGGGGTGCGGCCGACAACGAGGAAGGCCGAGCGACGAGCGGCTTGCCGGCTCATCCGAGGCCAACGAAGGTGTTGACGAGGCGCGCAGCGTCGAGGAGTACAACGAAGCGAGGCGCCGCCTGGGGGCGACCGCAGCCGGCGGGAATTGTTCACCAGCCCCCTAGGCGCGGGAACTTTTCAGTCAGCTGGTTCGTCTGATGTTGTAGAAGGTCCTATTTGGTTGGCCGCGTGCTCTGGGGCGAAGTCGGTGCGCGGTCCCGGATGGGACCTTCTCATTTCCGCTCTAATGGCCAAAACTAGTCGCACCAGTCGAATCACCGTCGCCACCAATACCAAGGTCCAACCGATGTTGCGCAGCAGGTAGACCACCAGCAACGGTGGCCAGGCCGATAGGAACGCGATGTAGCCCATCGGGAAAATGACCCCGGTCAGAAGGGCGCAGGCGGCAACCAGTAGCGCCATCGGCCGCCAGAATTGCCGGTCGCGTCGCCAAACCAAAGCCACCAGCACTACAGGCGCCAGCCAGGCGCAAAACTGCGGCGAGCCAACCTTGTTGGCCACGATCAGGGCGGCCAACAGCCCCTGGGAGGCCAAGATCAAACCGTCGATGGGCCGGTGACGGGCCAGCCAGGCCAACACCGCCAGGACCAAACACAACAGCGGCAGGCCAATGTCGCCCACCAGCATGGCCATCTCCGCCCCACCACCCCAAGTCTCGTTGGTGTTGATGGCCTGGTTGTAAAAGGCGATCTGTTCGCCGGCCAGAGCATGAGCCAGCACCACCGGTGTGGCCAGTACCGATTCGACTTGCAGGCCGCGGTCACTTTCGGCCACCAAAAAAGACAGCAGGTGACGAACTGAGCCCGAAATGACGAAAACAACCAGTACAACTCCAGCGCAAAAGCCCAAGGCTGGCAGCACCACTTCAGCCCAACGCCGCTTGGTCACGGCGAACACAGGTGCCAACACCACCGCCGGCGCCACTTTGATCCAAGCCCCTGCCATCAGCAGCACTGAGGCGACCTTCGGTCGCCGGGCCGCCACCAACAACGCCACCACGATGGGAGGGACCACCAGCGCATCTAGCCGCGCCATCGCCACCGGCCCTAGCAGTCCTAAGAACCCCAGCCACCAGATCAACGGCCAACTCGCCCGGCGCAAACCATCCGCCAAGGACTTTGGTAAGCCTTCACCAGCCCCGACAGCACCCAAGCGGATCACGGCCAGGCAAGTGACGGCGTTGACCAAGGTGATAGCCAGGCACCAGGTCACTGTGTAGGGAGTGCCGAAACCAGCCACGGCCGCTAAGACCATTGGGAACAAGGCCCCAACCGGATAGACCCAAGCAACCTCTAAGCCCATCCAACCGTGACCAGACAACCCTTCGCCAACCCACCAGCCGTACAGCGCCAGGTCGTTGGCTCCGACCGCCTGCGGCCCCAAGCACAACCAAATCAAGTAGGCATGCACCACAGCGAAGACAACTGCCAGCAACAGGGCCAGCGTCCTAAGTCTCAGCCGGGCGATGCGAGGGAGCAGCGCCGGCCAAAGCAGACTCATCCCAGCGGCACCATGACCGGTTCTTGGCCAATTTCGCCGGTGAACTCTAGGCGATCTGGTTTTTGGCCTTCTGGAATGTCAAAGACCAAAAAGCCCTCGACGGTCTTTCCTGGCTGGATTGGACTGGCGCCTAACCGAGTGCCTTTGTAGAGGAAGGCGCTGTCCGGCTCGTTGAAAAAGCGCTGCCCATCTGGCAGGCCCAGAGCTTGCCTGTCGGCCATGAAGGTGCCATCGTCACTGGCGGTCCGCGTCACTTTGACACCGACCACAACGAACTGGCCGTGTTCAGGGAGGTTGGCGTCGTCGCCGGTCAGGGAGGTCAGGGAGTCTTCGATCGAAGTCACCTCAAGGCTGAAGCCACCGGATTCGACCGCATGGGCCATTGACCATTCGGTTGCCCCTGTAGCCCCGGCCGAGGGCGTTGGCACCTGCGACGTGGCCGCCTTGTCGTTGCTGGTGATCGACAGGGCCAGCCAGACAACTCCGACCACCACAACCACCAGACCCGCCAGCACCGCGACAGTCATGACGGGTGATGCTCCTGGCCGGTGCAGACCCATATGAGCGAAAAAGCGCTGTATGGCGCCTGGCCCTGGTCTCGACCGCTGGCCAGTGCGACGCTTGGAGTCGCCCCTGTCACCTCGCCCGGGCAGGCGGAACCGGTCAGTTGAATAGGCCTGATCAGGGCCGGCCCCGGCTTTGGCCAGGGGGTCGCCAGGACCAAAGGGCGCAGGCGGCGCCGATGTCGCCCCTGGGCCTGGCTCAGCGGTGGCGGTTGGCCAATCGGCTGCCAAGTCTTCTGTTCGCCCGCCTGTCCAATCGGCTTCAATTGGCGAGCCCACCACCGCAGTTGCCTCTGGGTCCGTCAGGGCCAATTGGTCTGGTGCCGGAGGTTCTACCGGCTGTTTAGGTGGCGGCGTAGCCTGGTCTTCGGGCGGCTCTCTGGCTGAATCCTCTGACACCTCGACCCGGCGCAGCGGCCCGGTCGTAGGCGAGCGCTTGACCTGTTCTGCCAGGGCAAATGGCACAGCTTTGAGTGTGGATGAAGTATCAACCGGCGAGACTTGGTCAGGGTCTGTTGGCAGGCCCGGTGGCACCGCCACCTCGGGCGGGAAAACTGCCGCCCGCGGCGCCAGTCCAGCCCGGCGGCGCAGGTCAGTGGCCGGGTCATGCGGACCATGAACGGATCGTCGGGGCGGCAAGGAGCTCGGTTCCGGCGGTGGCTGTGGTTCGGTCCGCCGCCGTGTCCGCGGCTCGGGTAGTCCCGCCGGGGGCAGGTTTGGTTCCGGCGGTTGCAGGTCGTTCCAGGCGTCGGCCGAAGGCTTGGCTAAGCGAGGCGGTTGATTGCCCGGGGGAGCCGTCCGTGCTTGCCACTTGGGGTCGGCTGCCACCAAACGGGACGCAGCCAAATCGAAGGCTGGCGTTGCCTTTGCCTGCTTCGGTTGGGCCATTTCCGTCTGGTCCCAAGTCGAAGGCGAGGGTGGGCTGGCATTCCGGGAGGCGGCATCGGGCAACTCCGGCGGCGGCGCGAAATCCAAGTTCGCGCCATCTGGCGGCTCAGTCGGTGTTGGGAAAGCTGGCAGTTCAGCCTCTGGCGTCTCAACCGGCGTTGGGAAAGCCAAAGGTTGGGCCACCGGCGGCTCAGCCGGTGTTGGGAAAGCCAAGGGTTGGGCTACCGG
>WQXJ01000070.1 GCA_009784895.1 Micrococcales bacterium
CTGGTTCCAAGTAAAGGTGTAGCTGCCCGGGGCGTTGAAAGTGACTGTGCCATTGGGGTTGACGGTGTAGGTATTCGGAGTGATCGTTCCGGTCAGGACCGAGCCATCTGTGTGGGTGACGGTGTGCAGAGAGATCGGCGCGCCAACCGAAGCGGACAGGTCCGGCGGCCTCTGGTCATGGGCCGTCGTGATGGCGGCCGCTTGACCAGAAAGCGACGACAGATCGATGATGCGGTTACTGTCGAGGGACAGCACCCCCAGCAGGTTCAGGCCAGCCAGAGGGCTGACATCAGTGATCAGATTCTTGTAGAGGAAAAGGTCTGTCAGGTCAGTCAGGCGAGCCAACGGGCTAATATCGGTGATTTGGTTCTGGTCGAGCCAGAGTAATGTCAGCGAGTTCAGGCCAGCGAGCGCGCTGACGTCGGTGATTTGGTTTTGAGACAAGTACAGGTACGTAAGCGAAGTCAAGTGTCCAAGTGGGCCAACGTCGGTGATTTGGTTGGTGGTCAGGACCAGGTACGTCAGCGACGTCAGGGTCCCAAGTGGACCAGCATCGGTGACTTGGTTTCCGTCCAGGCTCAGAGCTGTCAGCGAGTTCAGGTTAGCCAGCGGGCTGATGTCGCTGATCTGGTTGAATGCCAAATTGAGGGCAGTTAGCGAGTGCAGGCCAGCCAGATCGCTGATGTCGCTGACCTGGTTGAGAGCCAAGCTCAGTTCTTCTAGTGAGGTCAGGTGGGACAGTGGGCCTAGGTCACCGATCTGGTTTCCTGTGAGTGAGAGCACCTCAAGGCCTGTGAACTTTTCCAGGCCGGTCAGATCGTTGATATCCAGATAGTCGCAGCTGAGACTGGTCACAAGAGCCGCATCGCCCTCTGTGACAGGCGCTAGACCTACCTCTAACTCGGCGCAGGCCTGAAGACGAGAGTCTCCAAAGACGACCGGGTCGCCGGGGGCCGCCTGGGCAGCACTGATTGGCAGGGTGGTCAGACCGGCAGCGGCCAGCGCGGCTGCAACCGCGACCGCCAGGCCTCGACGATTTCGAATTGACATGGGAGGATTCTCCTGTTGTGGGGCGGGCCGGAAGGGCTCGCCCAGAAGCCTAACGCAAAACGTCCCCGGGTAATCGGGGTCGGCTTGGGCGGCGCTAATTGGCAGCATGGCCAATCCGGCGGTCACCAGGGCAGCGGCAGCCGCGACCGCCACGCCCGGCAACGCCACCTGGGCGGCTAGGTGGCGCGGTGGGCGGGCAAGTATCGGTTCCGGCGCCCAAAACGCAGGGCTACGCCGGCACCCACCAGCAGTAGCGCAAGAACGACGACCGGACGGGAATCAGTTCCAGTCCAAGGCAAAGCGCCTGGGCCGGCACCAGGCCCACCACCCGGTGGCGGCGGGTTGGGCGCTGGCGGTGGAGGCGGCGGACCGGCCGTCACCACAATGGAGTGTTGACCAGAAAACACTGCCCCAGCACCACCGGGAATCGGCTGATCCCAGGAGAAGGTGTACACCCCAGGGGCCAGAAAGGTGACCGTTCCGTCTGGATTGACCACAAAGGTGTCCGGAAGAATTGTTCCAGCCAGAAGCGCCCGCCTGTGGTCAATGATGTCGTACAGGCTCAAAGGCACACCCACTTGGACCGTCATACCCGGTGGCGCCTGACCATCGGCCTCGGCAATCAGCGCTGCCAACCCACCCATGGGCGACAGGTCAGTGATCTGGTTGTTGCCGAGGTGAAACAAAGTCGACCCGGTCAAGGCAGCCAACGGAGCGACATCAGCGATTTGGTTTCCGGTCAGGTCTAGCGCCAACAGCGCCGTTAGGCCCGCCAGAGGGCTGACATCGGTGATTTGGTTGGTGTCCAGATACAACCGCTCCAACCCGCTCAAACCAGCCAGGGGACCAAGATTGGAAATCTGGTTCTGGTGCAGGCCGAGCCATTCCAATCCGGTCAGACCCGCCAGAGGGCTGATATCACCTATTTGATTGTTTCCCAGGTTCAATTCGGTCAAGTTGGTGAACGCTTCCAACCCGGACAAATCGGTGATCCCCAGCGCCATGCAGCCCAACACCGTTAACGACTCAGCCTCGGTGTCGGTGATGACAGTGCGCACCCCGGCCGGCGGCGGCAGGGCTTGATCAATGCAGTCGAACAAGGCAGCATCGGCTATGACCCCGGCACTAGACACGATGACAGTGAACGAACCAGAAAAGTCGTTCGAGTCCCATTCGACGGTGTAGTCACCGGCGGCGTCGAAAACGTAGTTGCCGGCGCCATCGTCGTTGAAGGTGCCAGGCCCGGTGATACTCGGGGTAACCAACCACCCCTGCGAATGAATAATCGACGGCAACGTCACCGGGACGCCCCGGTGGGCTGTCAGACCTGGCGGGACCTGGTTTTGGGCAAATACCGAGACCGTTCCTGCCCAGGCGGAAAGCGCTGAGAGGTCAATGATCTGGTTGGCGCCTAGGCTGACGCTCACCAACGAAGGCAGGTTGACCAGCGGACTAACGTCAGTGATCTGGTTGCCAATCAGCCAAAGCATGTTCAGGGAGCCCAGACCGGCCAAAGGGCTGAGGTCGCTGATTTGGTTGTCTGACAAAGACAGTAACTCCAGTGAAACCAGGCCAGCCAGCGGACTAATGTCAACGACCTGATTGTCGCTCAGTTCCAAGCCTTGCAGCGAGTTCAGGCCAGCCAACGGACTAATGTCAACGACCTGATTGTCGCTCAAATCCAAGGTTTCCAGCGAGTTCAGGCCAGCCAACGGGCTAAGGTCGCTGATCTGGTTTTCACGTGTTAACACGACCGACAGCGAGTTCAGGCCAGCCAACGGGCCAAGGTCGGTGATCTGGTTGTTGTTGAGGTTAAGGCCCTCCAGTGAGTTCAGGCCAGTCAACGGGCCAAGGTCGGTGATCTGGTTCTGCCCAAGACTGGCGTACTTCAGCTGCACCAGACCGGCCAAATCGCTGAGGTCGCTGATCTGGTTTTCCGCCAGGAAAAGGTATTGCATCGAGGTCAGGTTCGCCAGCGCGCTGAGGTCGCTGATCCGGTTGTCTTCGAGCGACAGAATGTCGAGGTTGGTGAACATCTCGAGTCCGGAAAGGTTGCTCAGGCCGCTAGAGGAACAGACCAGCCGGGCGACTAACGAGGCGTCGGCCTCTGTTACGGGCGAGTGGCCCACCTCGGCCTCGGCGCAGGCCTGAAGGTTGGCGTCGCCAAAGACCACCGGGTCGTTGAGGTCGGCCTGGGCGGCACCGATTGGCAGCACGGTCAGACCAGCAGCGGCCAGCGCGGCAGCAGCCGCGATCGCCAGTTTGTTAAGATGTCGCGTAAACATGGGGGGATTCTCCTGAAAAGTGTCTGGGGGGACGGCCAGAAGCTTAGCGCAAAACTGGCTCAAGTTGGCTCAGCTGCCCGGCACAGTGTTCCAGCACGTTGCCATGGCGCCAAACTCGGTCTCGCAGCAAACTGACCACCTGACTAGCACTTTCATCGCGAGGTTGAGCTTTCGCAAAAGGCCATTGCGCCGGTCCCGGCCGCCGCAGGAAATGGGCGGCCAGCCGGAATGGGCTAACATTTCACCTTGCGAGTGTTGACCCGGCCATCACCGGCGAGCTCCCCGGAAGAACGGGCAGGCCAAGCTGGCCGGCCTCACTAGAACCGGGCGCCTGGGGTGCGGCCCGGCCGGGCTTGGACAGAAACATCCGGAGACACGGCCTACTACCGCACCGGCCTGCACTAACACCCCCGAAACCGAGTTTTGGCGCATCTTTGCCGCACAACTGCCTAGCCTGGCCCTGCCAAGCGACGCAGTTCCGCCAAGCCTCACTGAAGGCGGTGCCTGAGAAGGGTGGCAAACTGCTGCGCTCCCGCCTTTTCCAGGCGGTCCGCGAAGTCCTGGCTGGTAAGGGGAGGGTTTCGTTTTGAGTCCACCAACCGGCCAAACGAGTTGATTACCGCGCTTGGACGACGATTCAACAGTGCGCACAAGTACTCATCAGCGCTTGCCACGTCGACACCCGCTTCGGCAACAGCCCAAAAGTGTTTCTTGTTTCGGGTAAGCAGTACATCAACCGCGCCGTGGATGCAGGCTGCGGCGTGAATCCGGTCGGCGGGATCAGGTGAGAGGCCTTCAACAACTCTTCCGCGGTACCGCTCGGGGTCAAGACGATACCTGCCGAAGTGTCCGCGGACAGCGTCAGTCACGGATATTGCAGACTCCTTGGTGCGACCACCGCCAGACACGATCACCCGTTCCCATTCATCAAGCAGTTCATCTGACCAAACCCAGGTGAATAGCAGGTCTTCTGACAGGTTGAGAAGCAGATCCATCAGGGTGAACGGATAGAGCTCGCTGGTGTCGATGAAGACCCGCTGTAGACCAGCCACTGAATCAGATCTCACCCGGGCGATTGGCGGCCATGGCATCACGAATGGCAACACCGCCGGCCCGGAGTTGCTCTCTCTCTTGACCAACACTGAGCACGTCTTGGACCCGGATGCGGCGGTGGCGGCTGTTTGGCAGGCGACGGAATTCTAGTACTCCGTCCTCGCACAACCGATCGACGAACTGACGCGTGACGCCAAGCATCTTGCCTGCCTCAGCGGGTGTGACTTCATCTTCAGTGCGAAGCACTACGACTTTGGCGCCCTGGGCCACATCGGTCAGCATTGAACGGACCACCCTGGTGACCTGGGAATCGTCCTCTAGATTCGCCGCCAGGCGCTCGGCGGCTTGGCGCACCTGCGGATCGGTCGGGTCAAGCGTGGCAGTGGTCGTGTGGTTGGGCATGAGCTCAGCCTATCACCATCTGCAATATCAGCAACCATCCTGAGGGCCATGGGTGGTTGTTCGGTGGTGTGGTTGGGGGTGATTGTTTGGATTGGGCTAACATTTCACCTTGCGAGTGTTGACCCGGCCATCACCGGCGAGCTCCCCGGAAGAACGGGCAGGCCAAGCTGGCCGGCCTCAATAGAACCGGGCGCCTGGGGTGCGGCCAATGCCTCAAACGAGCGGCCAACGGCCGGCCGGCCGGTCAGCTGAGCACCAGCCAGCAAACGGCAGGCCAGCCCTAGGCAAGCGAGGTGGTACCGCGGTGCCCGTCAAGCCCAACCAAGGGTCCGGCATCGTCCTTGCGACAACCTAAGCAAGACGAAGGAACCACCGATGGCCTACCCGCTGCACCGACCAGACAGCCCCGGCGTCGCCGCCGTACCCGCGTTTGCCGAGGTAGAGCGGCAAATCCTGGACTACTGGCAACAGGACGGCACCTTTGAGGAGTCAGTCGCCCAGCGCCCGGCGGACGCCCAAGGCCAGACCGGCGGCAACGAATACGTTTTCTACGACGGCCCGCCCTTCGCCAACGGCCTGCCGCACTACGGCCACCTGCTAACCGGCTACGTCAAGGATGTGGTGCCGCGCTACCAGACCATGCGCGGGCACCGGGTCGAGCGCCGCTTTGGCTGGGACTGCCACGGCTTGCCGGCGGAAATCGAGGCCGAACGCGAATTAGGTATTGAAGACAAATCGGAAATCGACGCTATGGGCGTGGCCCAATTCAACGCCGCCTGTCACGCCAGCGTCTTGAAATACACAGACGTGTGGCAAGACTATGTCACGCGCCAGGCCCGCTGGGTTGATTTCGACAACGACTACAAAACCCTGGACCTGAGCTATATGGAATCGGTCATGTGGGCCTTCAAAACCCTGTGGGAGAAGGGCTTGATCTACGAGGGCCACCGGGTTTTGTGGTATTGCTACCGCTGCGGCACGCCGCTCAGCGCCTCGGAAACCAAAATGGATGAGGTTTACCGCGATCGCCAGGATACGGCCGTGACAGTGGCGTTTGAGATGTTGCCGCCCCGTGCCGCCGCCCCGGCCAAACTGCAAGAGCTGGCTGGGTGCAACGCCCTGGCCTGGACCACTACACCCTGGACGTTGCCCTCGAACCTGGCCATGGCCGTCCACCCCGAGGTCGAATACGTCCTGGCCATCCCGGAAACCATGCCGGATGAGCGGGTGCTAATCGCGGCGGCCCGCCTGGGCGCCTACAAACGCGAATTAGGCGCTGAGCCCACTGTGCTCGAAACCTACAAAGGCGCCGAGCTAGCCGGGCTGCAATACAAGCCACTTTTCGACTTCTTCGAGCCGCAACGGGCCCAAGCCGCTTTCCAAATCCTGTTGGCGGATTACGTCACCACCGAAGACGGCACCGGCCTGGTCCACATCGCCCCGGCCTTCGGTGAAGAGGACAAAGTAGTCACCGACGCGGCCGGAATTGCGCTAATCAACCCGGTGGACGGAGACGGCCGGTTCACCGAACAGGTGCCGCCGTGGCAGGGTCTGCGGGTTTTCGAAGCCAACAAACCGATCACCCAGGCGCTCAAAGCCTCCGGCCAATTACTGCGGCAAGAGTCGGTTGAACACGCCTACCCGCATTGCTGGCGCTGCGATACGCCGCTGATCCAGTACGCCGTGAGCTCCTGGTTCGTCAAAGTCACGGCCTTCCGCGACCGTATGGTCGAGGTCAATCAGCAGATCAACTGGCTGCCCAGCCACGTCCGCGACGGCCAGTTCGGCAAATGGCTGGCCGGTGCGCGTGACTGGTCCATCTCCCGCAACCGCTATTGGGGCAGCCCCATTCCGGTGTGGGTGTCAGACGACCCGGCCTACCCGCGGGTCGACATCTACGGCTCACTAGATGAGCTGGAACGCGACTTTGGTACCCGGCCAGCCGATCTGCACCGACCCTATGTCGACGAGCTGACCCGGCCCAACCCGGACGACCCGACCGGGCAAGCCACTATGCGGCGGGTGCCGGAAGTGCTGGACTGCTGGTTCGAATCCGGCTCAATGCCCTTTGCCCAAGTGCACTACCCGTTCGAAAACCGTGACTGGTTCGACACTCATAATCCGGGCGATTTCATTGTCGAATACATTGGCCAAACCCGCGGCTGGTTCTACACCATGCATGTCCTGGCCACTGCCCTATTTGACCGCCCGGCCTTTTCGACTTGTCTAACCCACGGCATTGTCCTGGGCGACGACGGGTTGAAAATGTCCAAATCGAAGGGCAATTTCCCTGACGTACGCGATGTTTTCAACCGGGACGGCTCCGACGCGTTGCGCTGGTACCTAATGTCCGGGCCAATTCTGCGCGGCGGCAACCTGTCGGTGGCGGAAGAACCGATCCGGGCGGCCGTGCGCCAGGTCATTTTGCCGCTGTGGAACACCTGGAGTTTCTACGCGCTTTACGCCAATGCCGCTGGTGGCGGCGCCGGGCTGAGCGGCCGCCGGCTCGAAGCGGCCGACTACCCCGCCTTGACTGAACTAGACCGTTACATCTTGTCCCGCACCCACCTGCTGGTTGAGCAGGCCACCACCCAGATGGACGCCTACGCCATTGGCGAGGCCTGCGATTCGCTGCGCGAATACGCCGACCTGCTAACCAACTGGTACGTGCGCGGTTCACGCGACCGCTTCTGGGCTGAAGACGCCAC
>WQXJ01000071.1 GCA_009784895.1 Micrococcales bacterium
AGACGCGTCACGCCATGGGCTGTGGATAACTCCAGCAGTTGTGTACGGCATCGTGGTCGCCGGCAGAGGCACGGCACATCGTTGCCCCGTCAACATCCGGATCAACAAGTGCCTCAGGGCCTTGCCGGGCTGATATGCCCGGCATATCATGGGGCCATGTCGACCGCAGAGAAGCTTAAACAAGCCCGGACGAGCGCGGGCCTAACCCAGCGAAAGCTGGCCGCGCTGACCGGGATTGCGCAACCGCGGATCGCCGCCTACGAGACAGGCAGAGTTTCACCGACCAGCCAGACCGAGACGCGTCTGCTGAAGGCACTTCGGCTGCGACCGTCGGTCGTACTGGACCGGCAGCGTGCTGACGTAATAGAGGTTTTCGCCCGCCACGGGGTGGAAGACGTGCGACTGATCGGATCTGTGGCAAGAGGTGAAGACGAACCGGACTCGGATATTGACTTCTTGGTGCGCTTCCCCTCGGGCTTCGACTTGCTGGATCTGGTTGCACTGGACCAAGGCCTGCGGGAAGTCCTGAACATCGAGGTCGACCTCGTTTCGGAAGCCGGCGTAGGCAGAGCTACGGCGGCGGCACTGGCGGAGGCGCGGCCGCTGTGACGGACTTGACCGAAAAAGACACTCGGCATGTCGCCGACATCCTGCACTTCGCTGGCTTGGCTGATCGACTAGTGGCTCAGGGGCAGGCAAGTTACTTTGCAGCCGGCGACCAGGCCGAGCTCAACCGGCACGCCGCGGTGGGGCTAATCATCAGCATCGCCACGGCAGCTGCCCGCCTTTCTAACGAGTTCGTCGAGGCCCATCCGCAGGTGCCCTGGCAGCAGATCCGCGGCATGCGCAACCTACTGGCGCACCGCTACGAGTCCATCAACGACGACTTAGTCTGGGCCACCCTTGCCAAAGCCATCCCCAACCTGGCCAAGGCACTTATGTGATCTGACTGTTTCACTGCGGTGGGAGAGGGACAACTTCGATCCCGGTCACCGCCGCGAAGTCGCGGGGGTTGAAGGTGAATAGCGGCAGGCCGGCCGCCTTGGCAGTGGCGGCGATCAGGGCATCGAAGGCTCTGGCCTTGGGTTTTGAACCGGCACGGCGAATGTCGGCAGCAACCTGCGCAAAAGCTCGCGCCGCAGCAGCGTCGAAGGGTAGTGGATCGCCTAGGTCTGCCTCGGCCTGCTGGACCTGGGCCAGGCGAGCAGCCCGCTCCTGTTCGTTGGCGGCGACCAGTGGCCCAACCGAAAACTCAGCTAGCGTGACCGCGCAAATGACAACTTCATCCGGCAGGTCGGCCGGCTCAAGTTCGCCCATTCGCAGGACGGCCGAGGTATCGAGCAGGCCGGTTTTGTGCCTCACAGTGACTGGTCCAAGATGCCGTCAATGTCGCGGCGCAAGCGCTCCGGGTCGACCCGGGGTAGCCGCCTGGCCCGCGCAACCAACTGCGGCGTTGACAAGCTTCGCCGGCCAAGCGGACGGAGTTCCGCCACCGGGCTGCCGTCTCGTGTGACTGTTAGCGTCTCGCCGCGCTCAACCCGGTCCAGCACCCGTCCACCTTGGTTGCGCAGCTCTCGCACGCTCACACCAGTACTCATGAGCTCAGTGTATCACCCGTGAGACTCCAGCCTTAGGCCGCGTTTTCCTTGCCGCCAGGACGCACGAGGCTCAGGTGGGCAGGTGGCGGTCGATGGCGATGACGCGGCCGCGGCGGTGGCCGGTGGCAACGACGTGAGCCACGGCCATTTCGCCTAGCTCCAGGGCTCCGGGGCCAAGCTGTTTGGCCAGTTTGCCGCCGCCGCCGGCCAGTAGCCGGGCAGTCAATAGTGGCAGCACCGGCCGGTGAGAGCAGACCACGGCGGCGACTTCACCGCCCAACACCCGGTCAATCAGGCGACCGGCCCGGCCCGGCCGGTGGACGGCGTCAGTTTCGGATAGCCAGCGGTTGGTGTTGATCGGCAAGCGAGACCGGCGGGCGTAGGGCCGGACGGTGGCGCGGCATCGGGCCCAGGGTGATGTGACAATTTGCCTAACGCCCAGCGCCGCCAAGGAAGGCACCAAGCCGCGGGCCGCCCGGCGGCCGGCACCGGTCAAAGGCCTTGAGGCGTCAGCCTTAGACCAGGCGGTGCGCGCCATGGCCTCGGTGTGGCGCAGCAGGACTAGAACTCGGGTGTCGAGTGTACCCTTCTGGAAGAACCGCATCAGCTTGACCAGCGGCAACCGGTCAGAAGGATTGGTCAAGCGGCGCAGCGCCCGGCCAGCCTCCAGCCATTCAGACTGATCGATCTCCCTGGGCGAGGCCATAGTGACCGGAGGTCTGGGCCAAACTGATGGCACGTCATCGTCCATGGCCAGGCGAGCGGCCCAATACCTGACCTGCTTCATCCGCCCAGACTTCAACGGATAAACAACCGGAGGCAACGGCCGGCCCAGTACCACCTGGCGGCCGGTCTCCTCCAGCACTTCGCGCCAGGCGCAGGTCAGCAGGGTCTCGCCCGGCTCCAGCTTGCCCTTGGGCCAGGACCAATCGTTGTAGCGCGGCCGGTGGACCAGCAGCACCTCAAGCTGGTCCTTGACCACCCGCCAAACCAATGCGCCGGCCGCCAGTTGCGGCGCCGCCGTCAAGGCAGCCTGGGCGGCGTGGGTCTTATCCAGCGGCCCGACTTCCGGATCGCCGCTGGCCAACCGCTCGGGTTTGGTCATGGGCGGGCGGGCCTTGGCTAGTGCACCCTGGCGCCGCTGCGGCGCCTTCGAGCCATGTATAGGTCCTGAATATCAGCCAGAGGTTTGCCGTTCTTGTCGAATCGTAAGGCGGCGTACTGGCCGTCCGGACCCATCTCCCAGGCGGCTGTGCCGGCGTCCATCGACAGCTTGAGCATGTCCAGCAATTCGGTGATGTGGCCCGGATCGCTCACATTGACCAGGGTTTCGACCCGCCGGTCGAGGTTGCGGTGCATTAGATCAGCCGAACCGATCAGAACATCTGGCGACCCATCGTTAGCGAAGGCGTAGACGCGGGCGTGCTCCAAGAAGCGTCCCAGAATTGAGCGCACCCGGAGGTTTTCGCTCAGCCCAGGTACCCGGGCCTTGACCGCGCAGATGCCGCGGATGACCATATCGACCCTGACGCCGGCCTGTGAGGCCCGGTAGAGCGCGTCAATGGTCTTTTCGTCGACAATCGAATTGATCTTGAACTGGATCCAAGCCTCTTTGCCAGCTTTATGGTTCTTGATTTCGCGGTCAATCCGGCTGAGCAGGCCCTTGCGAATCGAGGTTGGCGCCACCAAGAACCGATCAAAAGTCGAGGCCGGCGCAAAACCGGACAGCTGGTTAAACAGCCGGGTGACGTCCTGGCCAACTTCCGGGTCGCAGGTCAGCAGCCCCAAATCCTCATACAGCCGGGCGGTCTTGGGGTTGTAGTTGCCGGTGCCAACATGGCAATACCGCCTCAGCCCGCCGGATTCCAGCCGGACCACCAACATCAACTTGCAGTGGGTCTTGAGCCCAACCACCCCGTAGACCACATGGACGCCGGCGTGCTCGAGCTTCCTGGCCCAGCTGATATTGGCCTCCTCATCGAAGCGGGCCTTCAGCTCGACCAGGGCCAGTACCTGTTTGCCGGCTTGGGCGGCATCGATCAGTGAATCGACAATTGGCGAATCGCCCGAGGTCCGGTACAGCGTTTGCTTAATGGCCAGCACCTTAGGGTCGGCCGCTGCTTGGGCCAAAAAAGTCTGAACCGAGGTCGAAAACGAGTCGTAGGGATGGTGCAGCAGCACATCACCGGACCTGACCGCCGCCAAAATGCTGCGTGGTTCAGAGCTTTCGACCTCCGCCAGCTTGGGGTGGGTGGCGGAAACGAACTTGGGGTAGCACAACGAGGGAATGTCGAGGTCCGCCAGCACGTTGAGCCCGCGGTAGTCGAGCGGCTCTGGCAGCTCGTAGACCTCTTTTTCGGTAATGCCCAGACCCCTGAGCAGGAAGGAGCGAGCCTGTTCGCTGATACCTTTAGCCACTTCTAGGCGGATTGGCGGGCCAAAACGCCGCCGCAGTAGCTCCTTCTCCATGGCTTTGAGCAGGTTTTCGGCATCGTCCTCTTCGACCTCAACATCCTCGTTGCGGGTGACGCGGAAGGTGTAGTGAGATTCGATTTCCATACCCGGGAAGAGTTCATCTAAGTGGTTGGAGACCACGTCCTCGAGTGGCACAAAATGGGCCGGTCCGCGACCCAGGGCGGCCGAGCCTGGCTCGCGAGCCTTGCCCTTGGCGTCAACGGCAATGAAGCGTGGCAGGGTCTCAGGGATTTTCACCCTGGCGAACAGGGCCTTGCCGGATTCGCCCTTCAGTATCACCACCAGGTTGAGTGACAGGCCTGAAATATAGGGGAAGGGGTGGGCCGGGTCGACCGCCAGCGGCGTCAATACTGGAAAGATGCGCCGCCTAAAGTACTTGGCCAGCCGGTCATGTTCGGAGGTTTCGAGCTGATCCCAATGCACCAGGGAAATACCGTGTTTGGCCAGTTCCGGCTGGATCTGCTGGTCAAAACAGGCAACCTGCCGGCCAACCAGTTCATGCGTCTTTTCCTGAATGGCATCGATCAGCTGGCGCGGCGCTAGGCCGCTTGCCGCCACCACGGCCATACCGGTGTCGATGCGCCTTTGCAGTCCGGCTACGCGCACCATAAAGAATTCATCGAGGTTGGAGCTGAAGATCGACAAGAACCGGACTCGCTCTAACAGCGGCAGGTTCGGATCCTCGGCCAGCTCCAAAACCCGTTGGTTAAAGAGCAGCCAGCTCAGTTCGCGGTCGAAGAAACGGTCGGCTGGTAATGAAACGCGTTTTGTGGTGGGCATGGGGGAATTGTGTCACGCTGGGCGCATCTTTGCGCGGGAATTGGACGAACCTGGCCCGCCCGGACCGTTCTACTCAGGCCGGTTAGCGGTGCGCGCTGACCCGGCGGGCGTATTGGACGTGGCGCTGGCTCGTCTCGAAACCCTGGCGCCGGTAGGCCGCCAGTGCCGGAGCGTTGTCGGCTTCGACGTAGAGGTCGATTTGACTTACGCCGGCTTTGGCTAGTCGCTCCAGACCTCGAGCGAGCAAGGCGGTGCCCAGGCGCCGGCCTTGGGCTTCAGGGTGGACGCCGATGGCGTAGATCTCGCCCAAATAGCGTGCCCCAGTGCCTCCGTCACTCTGGCCTGGTTGGCCCGCGGCGCTCGGGTCTCGTTGCCCCCTGTCACTAGATGGGAGTGGCCCACTTGTTGTTTGGCTGGCGCTCGCCGGTGCGGACTCGGCTGTCACCTTGGTCCAGATGTAGCCAAGGTAGTTGGAGCCGCCGGACTGGTCCCTGAGCAACCAGAAGCCTTCCGGGTCGAACCAGTCCTGGTCCATCCGCCAGGCCAGGTCTTGTTCGGTCAACTGGCCCTGTTCAGGATGACCGGCGAAGGCGGCGGCGTTCAGTTCGACCCAAGCTGCCTCGTCACTGCCGGGCGTGAAGCGATGCCACTGTGTGCCCGGTGGCGGCTGGGCGGTTGTCTCGGTCCACGCGGTGTCAACCGGGGCTGTCATTTTGACCATCTGGCGCACTGGGACTAAATCGAGGCGTCTGGCCGCGGCCTGCGCGGCGGGCAGGTCGCCGTGAGCCCACCACCTGGTTTGACGTTGGCTGCCCGGCGAGGTACGACTAACGCCGCCGGCTGTGTCGTGTGCGTTGGCCGCTTCGCGGCTGGTAGCGGGCATCTGGCTAGTGGGGGCTGACCTAGTCCCAGGACGGGCGTGGTCAATTCCGCCTTCGAGGCAGTGGCCAATCATGGCGCTGGCCACGCCCTGGCGCCGGTGGTGCGGGTGGACCGCCAACTCAACACTGTCGCTGGACACCTCGCCCTGTGCGTATCCGGCCAGGTGGCCGTCAATCCAGGCCAGTAGGTGGACGGCGGTGGGACTACCGCTGGTCAGAGCCTGGATTTGGACCTCGCCAAAGGCATCAATTCCGTCGCAGCGGCCCACTTCTTTGGTGAGGTTGAAGGCCAGGTGTTGTTCGGCATCGGGCAACTGGCCAAAACACGTTTCGAGGCGGAAGTCCAAGGCGCCGCCTCTAGGCCAAAGTGCCGGCTCGCCAGCGAATGGCGGCCTGTTCAAGGTCTTCGGCCACGCCCAGCAGGGAGCCAGCCCGGCGCGTGACGCGGCGGGCCGCGGCCGGGCGAGTCAACTCGATCCAGTCGGCGTCGATAGCGGCACCGGTCGAGACGACGCGGGCGAAGGCGGCGGCCCGCTCCAGGGCGACATCGAGCTCGCCAGTGAACACGCCTGACAGAACCGAGTCCGCTAGCTGGCTCATTTCCTGCGGCCCGGGTGGCTGTGCGGCGCCGGCCACCACATGCGCCACTTCCTGGCGTCTCATGCCCAGGCGGTAGCGTTCGGCCACCGTGTCCGGGTCACGCCTGACCCATTCTCGTAGAAGGTAAACCCGCCACAGCGCCCCTGGTAACGAATCGCCGGGGGCGTTGGCCCAAAGCGTGGCGACCGGCTCGACACCTTCGTTTTCGACCAAGCTAACCAGACGTTCAACCAACTCCGGGTCGTCGCTGGCAGCCTGGCGGGCTTGGGCAACCAAGGCCGCGGCAGAGGAATGAGCCAGTTCGGAGCTGGCTGCCGGGTCGACTCCGCCTTGGAGCTGGTCGAACTCCTGCGGATCAATCATGGCCGGCCGGTGGAACTTCCTCGATTGGTTCATGCCTTACAGCCTATGCTGCGGCCGTGCCTCAACGTTTTCACAGTGCCGGACCGGCAACTCTGTCCCAATTCCGGTCCACGGGCTGTTTTTGCTTTCTATTGGGCCGGTCCGTTGTCTGCTCAGTCGGTCCGCTGACCGCCCGTCCGGAGCGACCTGAACGGCCAAGTGACTTCCACCAATCGACCTGAACGGCTCACTTACTGGTGGGAATCGACCTGAACGGCTCATTTACTGGTGGGAATCGACATGAACGGTTCAACTACTGGTGGGAATCGACCTGAACGGCTCAATCATTGCCCCTGAGCGTTTGCCAAGGTGGGAGGAAAACGCGGTCATCGAATCGTTCAAGTCGCTTGCCGGGAATCATCGAGGTGTTCAGGTCGATTGGCCGGTGTGATTCAAACGTTCAAGTCGCTTGCCGGAAGTCATCAAGGTGTTCAGGTCGATTGGCCGGTGTGATTCAAACGTTCAAGTCGCTTGGCGGGAGCCATCGAGGTGTTCAGGTCGATTGGCCGGTGTGGTTCAA
>WQXJ01000072.1 GCA_009784895.1 Micrococcales bacterium
CGATGGGGTACCGTCTTGGGCCGTAGGTCTGTATTCGTTTCTGCGGCGAGGAGGAGTCGTGCCGGCAAACCGAAAGCTGGTTATTGTGGAGTCCCCGGCCAAGGCCAGGACAATTGAGAGCTATCTCGGCTCCGATTTCGACGTTGAAGCCTCGATTGGGCATGTCAGGGATCTACCCCAACCCTCTGAGTTACCAAAAGACATGAAAAAGGGCCCTTTTGGCCGTTTCGCGGTCAACGTCGAGAACGATTTCGAGCCCTATTACGTGGTTGAGCCGGAAAAGAAACGGACCGTCACCGAATTGCGCAAGGCCCTGGCTGGCGCTGACGAGCTCTACCTGGCCACTGACGAAGACCGTGAGGGCGAGGCGATTGCCTGGCATTTGCTCCAGGTCCTCAAACCCAAAGTGCCCGTTTACCGCATGGTTTTCCACGAGATCACTAGGGACGCCATCGGGCAGGCGCTGGCCAACCCGCGCCAAGTCGACACCAACCTGGTCGACGCCCAAGAAACCCGCCGCATCCTCGACCGGCTCTATGGCTACGAGGTCTCGCCGGTGCTGTGGCGCAAGGTCCGGGCCGGGCTTTCGGCCGGTCGGGTCCAATCGGTCGCTACCCGCTTAGTGGTCGAACGTGAGCGCGAGCGCATTGCCTTCCAGACGGCCGAATACTGGGACATCACCGCCACTATGACCACTACGGCCGGCAGCAGTTTCGAAGCCAAACTGCTGTCTCTGGACGGCGCCAAGGTGGCCACGGGCAAAGATTTCGACGACTCGGGCCGCTTGGCTGCCACCGGTAGCGTCCAGCTTGGCCAAAGCCAGGCCCAGGCCACTGCGGCCAATCTAAGCGGCGCCGCCTTCGAGGTCCAAGACCTTGCGACCAAGCCCTATAGGCGCCGCCCAGCCGCCCCGTTCACCACCTCCACCTTGCAGCAAGAAGCCTCACGCAAGTTGCGAATGAACTCCCGTCAAACCATGCGGGTGGCCCAGAGTCTCTACGAGTCCGGTCACATTACTTATATGCGGACCGATTCAACCAACCTGTCAAACCAGGCCGTGGCAGCGGCTCGGCGCCAGGCGACCGAGCTTTACGGGGCGGATTCGGTTTCCCCCTCGCCTAGGGTCTACGCCAACAAGTCCAAGGGCGCCCAAGAGGCGCATGAGGCCATTCGACCTTCCGGCGACCGTTTCGCCATGCCGGCGGAACTGGCCGGGCGGTTGAACGCCGAACAGCGCAAGCTTTATGACCTGATCTGGAAACGCACAGTCGCCAGCCAAATGACAGACGCCACCGGCCAAACGGTTTCGGTCCGGTTGGGGGCGGCCTTGCCAGATGGCCGTCCAGTGATCTTTGGCGCAGCCGGCACGGTTATCACGCACCGGGGTTTCCTGGCGGCCTATGAAGAAGGTCGCGACGCTTCGCGCTATGGCGAGGACCGTGACGGTACTGACGTCCGGCTGCCGCAAATGACGCAGGGTGAGACCGTCACCGCTTCCGACTTGGTGCCGGCTGGACACCAGACCTCACCTCCGCCCCGTTTCACCGAGGCGTCGTTAGTTGCGGCGTTGGAACAGCGTGGCATTGGCCGGCCGTCAACCTATGCCGCCACGGTTTCGGTGATCGAAGATAGGGGTTATGTCTTCAAGCGTGGTTTGGCCTTAGTGCCCACCTGGCTGGCCTTTTCGGTCACCAGGCTGTTGGAGCAGTCCTTCGCCGATCTAGTCGACTACGACTTCACGGCGGAAATGGAGGCCGGCCTAGATCAAATCGCGGCCGGTGAGGCTGGTCGAGTGGCTTGGCTGCGGGACTTCTACTTTGGCGCCGACCCAACTGTTCCGGCCCCCCCCGGCGGCTCGCTGAAACAGGTCGGTCTAAAACGTCTGGTCGAGGATCTGGGCGAAATTGACGCCCGCGATATCAACACCGTCGAGCTAGGTAATGGCATTTCGCTGAGGGTGGGGCGCTACGGACCCTACGTTGAACGTCCGCCGGCTGGGGATGAGGGCGAGGCCAAGCGGGTATCGGTGCCAACTGATTTGGCGCCAGACGAACTGACCTTGGCTAAGGCCCGGGAGCTGCTTGAGGCCGAGGCCGAAACCGACCGGCCGCTGGGCCAAGACCCGGCCACCGGCCATGAGGTAGTGGTCAAGAACGGTCGCTTTGGACCGTTTGTCTCGCTTTTGCCGCCGCCCGCGGCCGATGGCGAAAAAAAGGCACCCAAGGCGCGCAACGCCTCGCTATTCAAGTCGATGGATCCGGCCACAGTGTCTTTGGAACAAGCCCTACGCTTACTGTCACTGCCGCGGGTAGTGGGCCAAGACGCCGCCGGGGAGACCATTACCGCCCAAAACGGGCGCTTTGGCCCCTACATCAAATGCGGCACCCAATCGCGCTCGCTTGACCATGAGGAGCAACTGTTCAGCCTGACTGAGGATGAGGCCAGGGCCATTATGTTGGCACCCAAACCAAGGCGCGGTGCGGCCGCCGGTCCGTTGCGCGAGTTGGGCGATGATCCGGCCACGGGCAAGAAAGTGGTCGTCAAAGACGGTCGCTTCGGTCCCTATGTCACCGACGGCCAGACTAACGCGACACTGCGCAAGGGCGATGACCCGGAGCAGGTCACTTTGGAGCGGGCGGCCGAGCTGCTGGCGGACAAACGAGCCAGGCCGCCGGCCAAGCGCCGCACAGCTGCTCGTTCGACCGGACGCAAAACCACTGGCGGCGGGCGCTCTCGCTCCACAGGCAAGAAGAAATAGTGTTTGACCTTGTTTTTTACGCCCCGTGCATTCCGTCGAACACTGGCAACGCCATCCGCTTGGCGGCGGTTACCGGGGTGCGGCTGCATTTGGTTGAACCGCTTGGCTTTGAGCTGACTGACGCCAAACTGAGACGCAGCGGGCTCGACTACCACGACCTAGCGGTGATGAAAGTCCACCGGGACTTTGACGCCCTGCTGGGTGCACTGACCACCCAGCCCGGCCCGGCCCGGCGGATTTGGGCTTTCAGCACCGAGGCCACTACTGCCTACAACTCGATTAGCTACCAGCCTGACGATGTGCTGTTGTTTGGGCCTGAACCGGACGGATTGCCGGTCTCGATCAAGCACCATGGAGCCGTTACCGCCCAGCTTCGTATCCCTATGTTGCCGGCCAGGCGTTCACTTAATCTGGCCAATTCGGCCTCGATTGTGGTCTACGAGGCCTGGCGGCAAAACGACTTTGCCGGCGGCCTGTAGGACTTCGGGGACGCGACGGATCGCTTAGCGCCATCGTGTCTGTGCCGGGTGGCAGACTTGTTCCTATGAGTAGGGGCCGGTTTATCGCCTTTGAGGGTGGCGACGGCGTTGGCAAGTCGGTTCAAGTCGAACTCTTGGCCGGCCAGCTCCGCGCCACCGGTGTGGCTGGGGTAGACGGCGGGGTGGAACTGGTGCTGACGCGGGAACCGGGCGGCACCAAACTTGGCGCCGAATTGCGCCAGACGCTGCTGCACGGTGGCGAGGTCGCCCCTGCGACCGAGGCCCTGCTTTACGCCGCCGACAGAGCCCAACATGTGGCCCAGGTAATCATCCCGGCCCTCGAACGCGGCGCAGTGGTGATCTCTGATCGTTTTGTCGACTCCTCGTTGGCCTACCAAAGCTATGGCCGGGGCCTTGATCTCGAGGCCGTCATGGCCATAAACCACTTTGGTACTGGGGGTTTGGTGCCGGATATGACGGTGGTCTTGGAAGTCCCGCCAGCCGTAGCGGCCCAACGCCAAGCCGCCGCCGGTGACACGCCAGATCGGCTGGAATCAGCCGGTGCGGCTTTCCACCAGGCCGTCGCGGCTGGCTATCTAGACCTGGCGCGTTTGGCTCCGGAGCGGCACACAGTGATTCCGGCCATGGGCACTCCGGCGCAAGTAGCGGCCAGGGTTTGGGCGGCGCTGGCGCCAGTTCTGGACGTGAAGCCGTGACGGTGTGGAACCAGGTGGTGGGACAGCCTGGTCCGGTTGGAGCACTGGCGGCAGCGGCCAAGGACACCACGGCCATGACCCACGCCTGGCTTATCACAGGCCCTCCCGGTTCGGGCCGGTCGGTGGCCGCTCGGGCCTTTGCCGCTGCGCTGCAATGCGGTCAGGGTGGCTGTGGCCAGTGCGCTGACTGCCGCCAGGTGGCGCACCGTTCCCATCCTGATGTCTTTGATGCGGCCACCCAAACAGTGGTTATTGGCATTGATGAGGTCCGCCAATGGGTCACCCTGGCGGCCCGCAAACCGGCCAGAGGCCGCTGGCGTGTCTTGTTGATCGAAGACGCTGACCGGATGCTTGAGCGCACCGGAAACGTGCTATTGAAGTCGCTCGAAGAGGCCCCCCAGCACACTGTTTGGATCCTGACAGCGCCAAGCCCGGCGGATGTGCTGCTGACAATCCGGTCGCGCTGCCGGCTAGTTGGGCTGGGCATTCCACCGATTACCGATGTGATCGGTGTACTGGTGGAAGGCGGCGTTGAGGCAGAAGCGGCCCGCCTGGCCGCCCTGGCGGCCCAATGCCACATTGGCTTGGCCCGGCACCTGGCTTCTGACGCCGAGGCGGCCGCATTTAGGCGACTGGTCCTGGGCCTACCGGCCAATTCGGTCTCAGTGGCCTTGGCCGCCATTGGAGCCGGTCGGCTCGATGACGCGGCCCGGGCCAGGGCGGAGTCGGTGGTTAAGGAACGCGAGGGGGCGGATAGGGCCAAACTTCTGGCTTCGATCGGAGAGGCCAGCCGGGGCCGAATGTCTGCCTATGGCCGGGCCCGGCTGAAAGAGTTTGACGAAGAATCCAAGAAAAGAGCCAGGCGCCAGCAAGTCGACACACTGGACAGGGCCTTGTCCTATCTGCTGGCCTTTTACCGCGATGTGCTGGTGGCCCAATTCGGCGCCAAAGTAGACCTGGTCAACCAAGACTGCGCCGGCTTGGTCGCGGCCTGTGCCCAGGCCACCAGCCTTGACCAAACCATGGCCTGCCTGGCGGCAATTGAACAAGCGCGCGTCAGGGTGGCGGCCAACGTCGCTCCCGCCCTAGCCTTGGAGGCAATGGCGGCGGCCTTGGCCCTGCCGCAATTGTTTGGCCCCAAGGAGACCCAATCGTGACAAGACCACACTGGTCCAAACTGGCCGCGTTGCTTGGTCTAGTTGCGCTCGTGGCGACGGCCTGTATGCCCGGGGTGCTGGCGACATCGGGCAACACGCCCAGCCCAACTGTCACGGTCGATGTCACAGACCTCTTCAACCAGGCCGTGACCTGGAAACCCTGCGATGACGTGGCCCGCGGGGCCGAATGCGCCACAATCAAGGCACCGTTGGACTGGGACCAGCCGGACGGCGACACCATTGACATCGCGATGGCGCGTTTGGTGGCGGCCAAGCCGGATCAGCGCGTTGGCTCGCTGCTGCTGAATCCCGGCGGGCCGGGCGGCAGCGGTATAGGTTTCCTCGACTACTTCAGTTCGTTGGCCGGCCAAGGTGTTCTCGACAGTTTTGACGTGATTGGCTTTGACCCGCGTGGGGTGGGTGATTCCTCCGCCGTGGTCTGCTTCACCACAACGCAGGAGCTGGACGACTTCTATGCCGTCGACTGGCCCGTCACACCGGAGGGTTTCGCCGAATCGGCTGAGATTGTAAGGCCATTCGTCGAGGCTTGCGATCAGAACACTGGGCCGTTGCTGGGCCACGTCGACACCGATTCCTCGGCCAAGGATATGGACCTGATTCGAGCAGTCCTGGGCGACCAGGAGCTCTATTACGTGGGCTACTCCTACGGCTCCCAACTAGGGGCAGCCTACGCTGAGCTGTTTCCTGACAACGTTGGGCGGCTGGTGCTTGACGGCGCAGTTGATCCTTCCCTACCGTCCAGCGAACACGACCTGGCCCAAGCCACCGGGTTCCAGCAGGCCTTGGGCGCCTATGTCGATGACTGCCTGGGCAAAAGCGGCTGCCCGCTGACCGGTTCCAAGGACGCGGCTCTAAACCAAATCCATGAGCTGCTGGTCTCGATTGCGGCCAAGCCGCTGCCCGGTGACGGCCAGCGCGAGCTGACCTTGCCGCTGGCACTGAATGGACTGCTGGTGACGATGTATGAGGATTCGGCCTGGTTCATGCTGACCACCGCCCTGGGCCAAGCGCTCAAAGGCGACGGGATTGGGCTGTTGATGCTGTCAGACATCTACCTTGACCGCGACGACACTGAGGGCTACACCACCAACCAGATGGAAGCGTTTGTGGCGATTGGTTGCCTCGATTCACGTGCACCGGCGGACCTGGCCTCAGCCCAGGCCCAGGCAGATCGCTTGATCAAGGCGGCGCCAACCTTTGGTGAGTTCTGGGGCTTTTCTGAGAAACTCTGTGATCAATGGCCCTACCCACAGGTTGGCGAGCCCAAGGCGGTGACTGCGGCCGGGGCGGCGCCCATCTTGGTTATCGGTACCACTGGTGACCCGGCCACCCCCTTCGCTTGGGCCCAGGCCCTGGCTGACCAGCTTGAATCTGGCGTTTTGCTGACCTACGAAGGCCACGGTCACACCGCCTACGGTCGGTCCAACTCCTGCGTCAATGAGGTAGTTGACGCCTATCTGGTTGACGGGGCTGTGCCGGGGGATGGCAAGGTTTGCTGACCGCTGGGCTCAACTAGAACGACCTGCGGGCCTGTCCTGCGTCGATGAGGTAGTTGACGCCTATCTGATTGACGGGGCTGTGCCGGCAGATGGCAAGGCTTGCTGACAGCTGGGCTCAACTAGAACGACCTGCGGGCCTGTCCTGCGTCAATGGGGTAGTTGACGCCTTCTTGATTGACGGGGCTGTGCCGGGGGATGGCAAGGTTTGCTGACAGCTGGGCTCAACTAGAACGACCTGCGGGCCTGCGCTAGGGTGGAACCCCGTCTTTCGGGTGGTGGGGTGTGGGTTTTCGGTGGTTTAGCTGGTGTTCAACCTGAACTAGTGGCGGCGTGGCGTGTCGCTAGCGGCTGCTAGCCGCTGTAGATTGGATACATGCGGATAC
>WQXJ01000073.1 GCA_009784895.1 Micrococcales bacterium
GCCGAGCAGTCGCCCATTGTCTTGGCGGGCGAAGACGGAACGGAATACAAAGTCATCGCGATCAGGGGCCTTGGAATTGGCGAAGACATCTCTGATTCAGAGGCCATCACGCTGGCTAACACCTTTTTTCTTCAATACGACCTGTCTGAAGACCTTGCTGATTCCTTGACGCTTCACATTGGACGCGCCATCATCCCGTTGTCTGAGCTGCTGATCCTAGAAAAGACGGACTGACGCGCTGGCGCTAGCCCAGATGGCGGGACACCGGCTGGGCGATTCCACCGGTCCACGACCCAGCTGCCAAAGCCAGTTGGGCGCCCGGGCGGCCGGTCTAGACAGATCGAGGTCCGCCCTTACAGGACCAGGACGGCGGGGTTAGGGTTCGGCGCAGCCGGGGGGCTCCTGACCGCAACAGACCTGCCGCCCCCGCAGGATCACAGACCGCGGCGTGCGCAGCTGGGTAATGTCTTGACGCGGGTCGGCCCCATAAACCACCAGGTCAGCGCTGGCCCCATCCTCGATTCCAGGGAATCCCAAGAAACGACGGGTGCCCCAGCTGGCGGCCTGGACTACGGCATCGGCCGGGATACCGGCCTTGGCCATCAGCCCGGCCTCTCGCGCCACCTGGCCATGAGGAATCCCGGTCGACTGGTCCGAACCGAGCAATAGCGTCACCCCGGCCTGATGTAGCTCCAAGGCCTGGGAGTACCGGGTCTCGTACAACGACCGCAGCTGCGTCTCCCAGACCGGGTACTTACCCTGACCGGCATCGGCAATCAGCGCGAAGTTGTCACGCTGCATCATGGTCGGCACCACGGCCACGCCCTGGCGAACCGCCTGACTCATCAGCTCCGCGTCCATGCCGGTGCCGTGCTCAATACAGTCAAGGCCACAGCGCAACGCCTGGGCCGCGCCTTCGCGCGAAAAAACGTGGATGGTCAACCGGGCACCAACGGCGTGGGCCCGCACGGCCGCGGCCCGCAATATGTCATCCGGCCACAACAACTCCAGATCCGGCACATCCAGCGACCGGTCAATCCAGTCACCAATCAGCTTGACCCAGCCGTCGCCGGCCAGGGCCTCTTCCTCAACCACGTCCGGCAGTTGATGTGGTTCGACGTTCCGCGGCAGGTGGAACATGTAGCGCTTTTGCCGGGCGATGTGCTGCCCGCAGCGGATCAGCCGCGGCATTTCCGGGTCTTGGTCCATCCACCTAGTCGAATAGGGTTCGCGCGGCACACCGGCGTCTCGGATCAGCAGCACACCGGTGTCGCGATTGATCGTGGCCTGTTCGCGGGCGACCTCGGGCGGGACCGCCCCGGTGGCACCCAGGCCAATGTGGCAGTGGACGTCGACCAGGCCTGGCAACACCACTCCGTCGTAGTGCCGCGTGGCCGCGCCGGCCGGCCGCTCCAGCCGAATGACGCCGTCCACGACCCAAAGGTCGCTCAGCTCGGTGGTGCCGTCGACCACTATCGCCCCGGAAAAATGAGTTACCTCAGTTGCCACCAAACAGTCCCCCTAATCCGGTTGGAATCTTGCCGAACTGGTCGTCTTGGTTTTGGCCCAGACCAAAAGCAGCCCCGCTTTGGCTGGCCCCGCCTTTGCCCGATGCCGGAACCTCAGTTCCCTCGGCCCAAGCCTTTTCCTGGGCGGCGCGTTTGGCCGGATTGCCACTGCGCGACTTCTTCGAGGATTTGGCCGGGGCCTGCATCCGGCCCTTTGACTTTTTGCCGCCCATGCCCAGTTGTGGCCGCTGGCCCCTGGCCGCCTGGCGCATCATGGTCTTGGCCTGGTCAAAGCGCTGCAACATGCCATTGACGCCCTGGACGGTGGTACCAGAACCGCGGGCGATGCGTGCCCGGCGTGAGCCGTTGATGATTTTGGGGTTGGCTCTCTCCGCCGGGGTCATCGAGTAGATCATGGCTTCGATCCGGTCGACCTCGCGCTCGTCGAAGTTGTCTAACGCCTGGCGCATTTGGCCAGCCCCGGGCATAAGGCCAATCATCTTCTTGAGCGAACCCATTTTGCGCACTTGCTGCAGCTGCTCCAGGAAATCACGTAGGGTGAAATCGCCGTCACCAGCTAGTTTGCGTTCGAGTTCCTTGGCTTGTTCCTCATCGAAGACCTTTTGGGCCTGTTCGATCAGGGTCATCATGTCGCCCAGGTCCAAGATGCGTGAGGCCATCCGGTCCGGGTGGAACTTCTCCAGATCGGTCAGCTTCTCGCCGGTCGAGGCGAACAGAATAGGCACACCGGTGACATTGCGCACCGACAAGGCGGCGCCGCCGCGGGCGTCGCCATCGAGCTTGGACAAGACAACACCGGTCAGGCCTAGGCCCTGTTTGAAGGCTTCAGCGGTAGTGACGGCGTCTTGGCCAATCATGGCGTCGATGACGAAGAGCACTTCGTCCGGGTCGACCGCGTCGCGAATCTGGGCCGCCTGGCGCATCAGCCCGTCGTCAATGCCCAGCCGCCCGGCGGTGTCGATTATGACCGTGTCATGCAGCGCCCGTTGCGCTTGGGCCAGCCCCTCGCGGGCGACCTCGACCGGATCGCCTTGGCCATCGCCATCGGACGGGGCGAAAACCGTTACGCCGGCCTGCCCGGCCAAGGTCCGCAACTGGTGGACGGCGCCAGGCCGCTGCAGATCGGCCGCCACCAGTAGTGGCGTGTGGCCTTGTTCTTTGAGGTGAAGACCCAGCTTGCCGGCCAAAGTGGTTTTGCCCGAGCCTTGTAGGCCAGCCAAAATGATAACTGTGGGTGGGCGTTTGGCCAGGGTTAGCTCAACCGTCTCGCCACCGAGCACCGCCACCAGTTCGTCATGCACAATCTTGACGACCTGTTGGGCCGGGTTCAGAGCTTTGGAGACTTCCTCCCCCAGCGCCCGTTCACGGACATGACCAGTGAATTCGCGGACCACCGGGACCGCCACGTCGGCGTCCAACAAAGCCCGGCGGATTTCGCGGATGGTCGCGTCGACATCCGCTGGGGACAGCTTGCCCTTGGTACGCAAGGACTTGAATGTGGCCTGCAACCGGTCTGACAGTGAGTTGAACATAGCCCCCCTAGGCTACCTGGCGCGCGGATGGGGTTGGCCATGGCTGCCCCGGGTCAGGCCATTGCGGCGAGCGGATCAGGCGGGTGCCACAACCTCGACATTTGCCAGCGTGGCTGCGTTGGCCAGCCGCCGGTCGTAGGTCACCAGGCCGGCCAGGTCGGGGCGCAAGTCCAGGGCCGCCGCGAGGTGCAGGGCGTCGAGCGACCGGAGCACCGGCGGTTCCAAGTTGGCCGCGACATCAAAATCCATGGGCTCGATCTCGACCAACTCGAGGCCATCAAGTACCTGGTTCACGGAAGGCACCAAGTCGGGACTCAGTCGCCTGACTGACCTGATCAGCTCCGTGGTGGCCAGGCGGCTCGAAACCGAGTCGAGCTGATTCGCCCGCCACCACCGCCGAATGGCTGTGCTGTGCTCCTCCCGGGCTACCAGCTTGGCCAGGGCGGACGTGTCGACGTAGAAAACCATTTCGGCTAGTACCGTGCCTCCTGCCGCGACTCCTCAATTGCCTCAGACAAGCTGGGCATGGCTGGCGGCAGTGACTTGAGTGGTGGCAACGGGGCGCCTGGGCGTTTCGCCGGAACGATCCTGCCGGCGACCCGGAGTCGGTCCATTCGAGAGCTTGGTGGCGGCGCCAATTGGGCCACCGGCCGGCCGTGCTCGGTGATGACAATCGTCTCGCCGTCCTTGACCCGTTGGATTGCCTTTGACGGGTTTTGGCGCAGTTCACGAATGCCGACGCTAGACATGGTCTACATTGTAGTCCAATTGACCGCCCTATGGCGCCCTGCGGGGCACTTACGCCGTTATGGCGAATCCTGTGGTGTCGTTACGTTGTTTCGACGGTCGAGACCGGGTCAGCCACCAGGGATGACGCTTCGGGTGCGAGGGGCGAAACGGCGTAGCGACACCACGCGATTGGCGGTTTTAGCAAAACGACATCACTCGCCGTTTCGGACCTCTCCTCCGCTCCGCTCACTCCCTTGTTCACGGCGTCGTAGGGGCCCCGCCGGGCCCGGAGCTGGTTAGGAGGAGTTCAGGCGACGATGGCGTCGACAAAAGCCTCCGGGTCGAAGGGAGCAATATCGTCCGGCCCCTCACCCAGACCGACCAGTTTGACTGGGACACCCAGTTGGCGCTGGACCGAAATGACGATCCCTCCCTTGGCCGTACCATCCAGTTTGGTCAGGACAATGCCGGTGATCTCAACCGCCTCGGTGAAGACTTGGGCCTGGACCAGCCCGTTTTGGCCGGTGGTGGCGTCTAGGACCAGCAGCGTTTCAGTGATAGGGGCTTGTTTGGCCGTGACCTTGGCGATCTTGGACAGCTCAGCCATGAGGTTGGCTTTGTTATGCAGCCGGCCAGCCGTGTCGACAATCACCGTGTCGACCTGAGCCTTGATCCCCCGGGCCACGGCGTCGAAGGCGACCGATGCCGGATCGCCGCCTTCTGGCCCGCGAACGGTTTCGACGCCGACCCGTTCACCCCAAGTGGTTAGTTGTTCGGCGGCGGCGGCCCGGAACGTATCCGCCGCGCCCAGCACGGCGGTGCGACCCTGGGCGACTTCCAGCCGGGCTAGGCGGCCAATTGTGGTGGTTTTGCCCGAGCCGTTCACCCCAACCACCAGCACCACACCGGGGTTGCCACCTTCGCCCAGGTCGCAGATGTCTCGTGGGGCGTCGATTTGGACGGCCTGGAGCAATTCGGCCCTCAAGGCCTGCCGCGCGTCGCCGCCGGTGCCGGCCACCTTCAGTCTTTGGCGCACACCGCCAAGAATCTGCTCGGCTGCCTCGGCGCCCACATCTGCCATTAGCAACGCCTCTTCGAATTCGTCCCAGTCGTCTTCGCTCAGCTGCCCACGGGAAAGCACTGACAACAACACCTGGCCCAGCTTTCCGCTGCCAGCCAGGCGGGCGCGCAAGCGCTGGATCCGGCTGGCCGGGGCTTCTGGCTGCTCCAAGTCCGGGCCGGCTGGCTCTGGCTCTTCTTCCTCGACCAGTGCCCAATCCGGCGCCGACTCGTCGACCTGCGGCACCTCCGGTTCTTCAACCACCGCGGTGGGCGGCACTGCCGGCGGACCCTTGTCTTTGTCAGCCGGCGCCTCGGCCTCGGCCACCGCTTCAGGCGGGCTTTCGGCCTCTACCCGAGCGGCGGCATCCGGCGGCAGCGCGGATTTGGCCCGTGAGCGCCGCACTAGGACCAGCGCCACAGTCACAGCGGCGACCAGCACCAAAATGCCAAGTAGAACGTAGACAGTTGTCGTCATGCCACCAGTCTCCCATCAGCCACCAGGCGGGAGTAATGCCAAAGCTCATCCTCGCGGCTAAAGTCGGGTTGGCCTCCGCCTTCGCGGCCACGGCCGGCGGGCGGAAGGGCAGGCGCGCCCGGAGCCCGGCGGGACGACGGCTGAAACCAGCGGGCAAGGCGGGCGCGACCGGCGGGCCAAGGGCAAAACCAGCGGGCACGCCGATATGCTGTCGAGCCGTGCATCTCAAGACGCTGACCCTGCGTGGCTTCAAGTCATTTGCGCAGGCGACGCGCCTGACCTTTGAACCAGGTATCACTTGCGTGGTGGGCCCCAATGGGGCTGGCAAGTCGAATGTGGTCGACGCCCTGACCTGGGTCATGGGCGAACAGGGCGCCAAGTCACTGCGCGGCGGCAAGATGGAAGATGTCATCTTCGCCGGGACCTCCACTCGCGCCGCTCTGGGCCGGGCGGAAGTCAAGCTGACCATTGACAACACCGACGGCGCGCTGCCCATCGACTACACCGAAGTCACCATTGCCCGGACCTTGTTCCGCAACGGCAACTCCGAATACGCCATTAACGGCAGCGCCTGCCGGCTGTTGGATATCCAGGAGTTGCTCTCGGACAGCGGCATGGGACGGGAAATGCACGTCATAGTGGGCCAGGGTCAGCTTGACGCCGTCTTGACCGCCAGCCCAGATGAGCGGCGTGGCTTCATCGAGGAGGCCGCCGGCATCCTCAAACACCGCAAACGCAAGGAGCGGGCCCAGCGCAAAATCGAGTCGATGCAGGCCAATCTGCTGCGCTTAACCGACCTGGCCGGCGAGGTCCGCCGCCAACTGGGGCCACTGGGACGCCAGGCGGATGTGGCCCGCCGCGCCCAGTCGATCCAGGCGGCGCTGCGAGACTCCACAGCCAGGCTGCTGGCCAGCGACGCCGCCCAAGTCAAGGCCTCGCTGGGCAGTGAGGCAGCCAGTGAGTCCGCCTTGGTGAAGCTTCGGGCCGCCCTGGAAACAGAGTTGTCCCAGGCCAGAGGGCGCCTGGTCGACTTAGAAGCCAGCGCTGCTCGAGCCGTGCCTGAGGCTTCACGCGCCTCAGACCAGTACTTCCGCTTGGCCACCACGCGTGAGCGCTTACGCGCCCTGGCGGATTTGGCCAGCGAACGGGCCCGCAACTTGGGCGGCAGCGACTTCAGGGTTGGGGCGGCCGGGGTAACAGGAGCTGGTAGCGCGGCTGGGCTAGAGGCCCTGGCCGCGTCTTTAAAAGACCAGTTGGCCGATGCCGAAACCCGGCTTGACCAGGCCCGTCACCTTGAAGTCCAGGCCCAGCAGGCCCGCCAGGAAGCCGAAACAGAATTCAGCGACGAAGACAGCGCCTATGCCACCGCCATGCGGGCCCTGGCCGACCAACGCGAGTCACTGGCCACCTTGGCCGGTCAGGTCAACGCGGCCAGGGCCGTGGTCGAAGGCCGGGCCAGCGAAGTTGAAACCCATCGCC
>WQXJ01000074.1 GCA_009784895.1 Micrococcales bacterium
AAACCGAAATGGCTATAGAAGGACACGTATTCACCGGGGAAAGCCCCATCAGCTCCACCGCCCAGGCCATCATCAACGCCATCCATTCAGCGGCAGGCCCACACTAAAGTGGCACGAGTCGGGACTAGCCGTCTTCGGTGTCCTGATGTAAGGCGCCACCACCCAAGATTAGTACGGGCCAAACAACCCAGCAGGTCACGCCGCCGAGACAACCACGCCTACAAAAAGGTGACCGAAGTCAGGTAGAAGGACACGTATTCACCGGGGAAAGCCCCATCAGCTCCACCGCCCAGGCCATCATCAACGCCATCCATTCAGCGGCAGGCCCACACTAAAGTGACACGAGTCGGGTCAAACGGGCCTGGCCGTCGCGGACCGCAAGCGGTAACCACCCACCGTAGACAAACGGTTGGCTAATCACGACTACGGTTTCGTCGCCCCACTGGCACCCCTGTACCTCGGGCACGTAGTCAGCCCAAGGATCCGCCTGCAATAGCCAGTCCCCGAGATAGTCGGCTTCGATCCTGGCGTGCCCAGGTTCTTGCTCCACCGCTCGGGCAATCGCCGCCAACGCCGCTCTGTCAACTGCGACGTCAGCACCCGGGTTCAACACTTGACCAGTCTGGCTGTCGAGTGTCACACAAACCAGTGCCAAGGACGGGTGAGCCGGGCCCCCAAGGCCTCCAATGATCACACCGGACCAAACCACGGTCAACCTGCCGTCGTCCTGCGCAGCTGTCCTGACACTGATGACCTGACCGGGCCTTGTGGTTTCGCGTTGGCAGAATGTGTAGTCAACCACCCCGGCGAGGTGTTCGATCTCCTCGACCAGGGCCGGGCCAGCCTCGTCATAGTCTGGGATTTGAGCCATCCCCTGACAGGCTGGTGGAAAATCGTCTTCCGGCACCGGAGTCCAGTCCGGCTCAAGAGTGTGCTGCCGGGCCCAAGGACTGGCCGAAGGAGTTGGCGTGCCAGAGCCCCCGGGCAAAGTAGCGCCCTCGGCCGTACATCCGACAAGGCCCAACCAAAGAAATGAAGTCAAGACCAGACCCTGGATCACTCTGGAGTTGCCCATCACCGAGTCACCGCCGGCCTCGGGAAAATCCGACCGATGACTCCCGGAAAAGCCAAGGCGTCAAGTTGGCCATTGGCCCCCAATCTCTCCCGCCCTTCACTGCGCACCGTCTTCTGTCGAATCAGCCGGTCGCGGCCCATCTTCGGAGTCCTCGGCAGCTTGTGACTCCTTTCTTTCGTAAAGCTCCGCGGCGACAAGGATAACTGTGAGCACAACAAAACCGAGGAATGAACCCAACAGGCCAATCCAATCCCGGAAACGTCCAGCCGCAGCCGCAAGCGCGAAGAATAGTATGGTCATGAGCGCAACACGACCCAGCACGTTTTGCCATGTCGGCACGGCTGGAAAGTCCCACAGCTTTTTCAAACGGCGCGCTAGCCCCCTGCTGAGCCTTGCGGCCCCGCCTAGCACAATCCACCGTCGGCGAAGGCCGGGTAACCAAGCTGATCCAGCCAGATGTATCTCCACCGACACCCTCGGTTATCGTCCATCACAGACCGGCTTTCGAGTAGCGTACCGCTAGCTACGCTCAGCGCCAATAAGCCAGCCCTGCCAAGCCGCAGCCACGTACCTAACCCAGACGGTTGACTAATCACGATCACCGTCTCGTTCCCCCATGGCAACCCTGCACGTCGGGAATACGGTCCTGCTAGACCTCTTATGCTCCACAAAATCGAAGACTATTCTCCCCAAATACATCAAGTACATCGCCCCATAAACAGCCACATCCCAACGGTCAAGGCGGTGCCGCGCGGCGACTAACGCCACCGTCATCACCGCCAGTGGGATAGAGGCCATTAGGATGAATCCTCGCCAGGTGCTGACAGTGTTGGGAAAAACCAGCCGACGGCTGCGACCATCCGCGGCCTCCCGCCTCCTCCAATGGGCCTTACCCACAGGGTTCACCATCAAACTCATGATAGACCCCGCCCTTTGACAAGTAGGCGTGGCGCCATCTGCATTTCCCCCTGTCTCCAAACAGATCCTCGGCATAGCCTCGGCCCGCAGACACCCCGAACAATGAGATTCTGCCAACCACTCCAAAGGGGATTATCATCCCGATCGCTGTAATTGCCAAGTCCCGAGTCCTCCGAAGAAACTTTTCCGAAGAACCGTTGGGGTCATACTGATACGCGCCAAGATACTTGAGATCCTTGTCTTCTTTGGCCCATTGGGGGAGATCAGGACGCCACGGTCCCACTGGCGGGTTGCATTGTTCTACGGGCGGCTGAACTGACGGCGGGTTAGGATCCCACCAGGGGTTTCTTCCTGCTGAAATCATGCTAACTGGCAGGCCCGACCCGGTCCGGCCCTTTCTCCTGCCGTTTTCGATGATGCTTTGAATGGTTTTCGATACCGTGGTGATCGCCCTTCTAACACTATCGGTCACGACGCCAACAGCTTTCTTCACAGCATTCACGGCCCTCTTGGCTTTGGCTATCGCGTTTTTGATTGGGTTGGATGTTTTGGTTGTTTTCCTGCTTTGGGTTGGGGTTTTCGTTTTAGGCCTGACCCAAGTCGCAATCTTTTTGATCGCAGTTTTGAAAGTCGAGAACAGGCTTTTCGCGAGACTACTAAACGAGAACAACCCGGTAGGGTCGGCCACACCAACCCGTAGGAACTTCTTCATTGAATCTGGGGTCCACAACACTGCCGCCTCCTGGTTGTTATGGCCCAACCGGGACAGGGGTGCCCGGTGGTTTGATGGTCGACCACGCTACGCCCAATACCATTGACGTCTTCTGGGACTTCTGTCCCGTGACCAGACTGTGACATTCCGAGTATAAGCGTCTGGTTTGGTTTGCCGGGCCCCTGAAACGACCGGATTCTGTCAGGCTGTTGTCGTCCCCGCATCTGTGTTGCGGCTGGCAGCATCCCATCTTTGTTGAACGATCGGCCCTAAGGCGGCGCCGGCCACCCCACGCGGCTAGGGCGGCAAAAAGATGAGACACGCCGTCAAGACTTGATCCGAGAAAAGGCAGACTTGACCGAGTAGCAATACTCGTCGCTGCCCACCGCGGTTCGTCTTTGGTGGCCACCCCTCACCGTCATGTTGGGCCCGACACAACCCGTGGTCCTTACGACGAGGCCCTCGCCACACACCTCCAAGAGCTCTTTTCCACTCAAACCATTGAAGGCCGCCCCCGGCAGGCCACATGGCGTGCGAGGACAGCGCGTGTAACCACCGCTGCCGGTATCCCTTGGGGAAGACACTTCCGTCGCAACCAAGCGTCAGCGGTCTGGGTCTCTGCGCCGGGCCAGTGGTTGGTCAATCCACAGTCAGTTCCGCTAGACTCTCCGGGTTGTCTCGCGCCGGCGGCGCGGGCAGGACCATTCAACCAACTACAGGAGTTCGAAGTGGCTGCAACCTGCGACATCTGCGGCAAGGGGCCGGGCTTTGGCTTCAATGTCTCCCACTCCCACCGGCGGACCAAGCGCCGCTGGGACCCCAACATTCAGCGCGTGCGCGCCAAGGTCAACGGCACGCCCAAGCGCCTGCACGTCTGCACCAGGTGCATCAAGGCCGGCAAAGTCACCCGCTAACCCGACCTGACCAAAGACCGCCCGGGCCTAATCGCCCGGGCTTTTCTTTGCTCAATTCCTCCAAATTTTTGACTGTTGAAACCACGCGAGTAGCGTGTTTAGAGACAAACAGGAGGACTCATGACCACTGCGGTAATCCAGACCGATGGCCTGGTCAAAACCTTCGGCTCGGTAAAGGCGCTCGACGGCCTAGACCTGGTAGTGAACCACGGTGAGGTGGCCGGGTTTCTAGGGCCCAATGGCGCCGGCAAGTCGACCACCATCCGGGTCCTGCTGGGCCTGCTCCGGCCCACCGGCGGTCAGGCCCGAGTCTTGGACCAAGACCCTTGGCGGGACGCGGTCGCCTTGCACCGGCGGCTGGTCTACGTGCCGGGCGATGTGGCCCTGTGGCCGTCGCTAACAGGCGGCGAGACCATTGACCTGCTGGGCCGCTTACGCGGTGGCATAGACCAGAACCGCAAAAAGCAGCTGATTCAACGATTCGAGCTGGACCCGCGCAAGAAGTCTCGGACCTACTCCAAAGGCAACCGGCAGAAGATCGCCCTGATCGCGGCGCTGGCCTCAGATGCGGAACTTCTGCTTTTGGACGAACCGACATCGGGTCTAGACCCCCTGATGGAGGCGGTTTTCAGGCAGTGCATTACCGAAATCAAGGATCAGGGACGCTCGATCCTGCTGTCCAGCCACATCTTGGCGGAGGTCGAGCGGTTATGTGACACCGTCACAATCATCCGCTCAGGCCGGGTGGTCGAATCAGGCACGTTGGCCCAAATGCGCCATTTGACCCGGTCAACAATCGCCGCTACTACCGCCGCTGATGCCTCCCTCCTGGCCCAGGCCGAAGGTGTCCACACCTTCACTCAACGCCAAGAACCGGATGGCTACAGGCTCGACTTCACCGTCGACAACAGCCACATTGGCCCTGTCACCTCCCAACTGGCCTCCTTTGGCGTCGAGGACCTGGTTTGCCAGCCGCCCAGTCTGGAGGACGTTTTCTTACGTCACTATTCGACTGATCAAGGCGATGGCCGATGACGTCTACCGCGGTCAGGCTGTCACGCCCAGTTGAGGAATTTGCCCGCCTGGGCACCCTGATTCGCTCGATCCTGCGCCGTGACCGTTTCCGGCTGCTGGTCTGGCTGATGGGTGTGGTGTTGACCATCGCGGCCGCCGCCCAAGCCATGGGCCGGCTTTATCCCGACCCGCACGCCGCCTCGACCGTGGCCCGGGCTCAGCTGATGGCCACACCAACCGGCCAGGCCTTCGGTGGCCCCGGATACGGCATTTTCGATTACACCTTGGGCGCCATCATGATGAATGAGCTGCTCATGTCGACGCTCATTGTTGTCGCCATCATGTCGGTGCTGCTGGTGACGCGTTGGACCCGCGGCGATGAGGAAACCGGCCGAGGCGAGCTGGTTGGCGCGGCTTGCACCGGCCGTTCGGCCTCACTGGCGGCCGCCTTGGTGGTTGGTTTTGGGCTGAACTTGGCTATCGCTTTGGGGCTGACCGCCGGGCTGATGGCTCAAGGCCTGGCGCTGGCCGGATCGGCGGCTTTTGGCCTAGGTGCCGGTTTGACCGGCTGTTTCTTTGTTGGTGTGGGCGCGGTCACGGCCCAAGTCTTCACAACCGCCCGGGGTGCCAGCGGCGGCGGAATGGCGGTAATGGGCCTGTTCTACATGATCCGGGTGGCTGGGGATATTGGGCACGCCCAGCAGCGCCCCGGCGGCCCGGCCGGTTCGCCTCTGTCCTGGTTCTCACCCTTCGCCTGGCCGCTGCAAACCCGAGCCTTTGTCGATCTACGCTGGTGGCCGCTGGCCATACCGCTAATCCTGGGCCTGGTGTTGGCAGCCCTGGCCACCCACCTGCTGCATCGCCGCGACTTCGCCGCTGGTCTGGTTCAACCCCGGCGGGGCCGGGCTCAGGCCAAGGCCTGGCTCAATTCGCCGCTGGCCCTATTGCTGCGACTGGAACGAGGCAGCTTCGCCGCTTGGGCTCTGGCTGCCGGGTTGCTGGGACTGTCCTGCGGCTACATCGATATCAACGGCTCGTTTCAGAATCTGTTATCCGGCAATCCGACCTTGCAGAAAATCTGGGGCCAGGGTCAGGCCAGCCCGGCTGACACCTTTTTCGCCATCCTGTTGCTTTACGGCGGGGTTTTTGGCATAGCTTTCGCCGTGAACGCCATCGGGCATATGCGCTCTTCCGAGGTCCACGGCCTAGCCGAACTGCAACTTTCGACGGCCGTTTCCCGGGCTAAGCTGCTGGCCACAGCCATGGCGGTCGGCCTGGTCGGTGGGGCCGTCATTCTGGTTTTGACCGCCCTGACGCTGGGTCTGGGCGGGGTGCCGGTCAACCAGGCCAGCTGGGCGGCGCTGCTCAAAGCGGCCCTAGCCCTAATCCCGGCGCTGGCTGTTTTCGTTGGCCTGGCCGCCGCCCTATTTGGCTGGCTGCCCCGGGCCATCGCCCTGATGTGGTTCTACCTGATCTATTCGATCATCGCGCGGATGTTTGGGGCGGTCTTCAACCTGCCGACTTGGGCCGTCAAGGCCTCTGTCCTGGCGGCCACGCCGGGCGCACCGGCGGAGCCCATCACCGCCACACCGTTGATCATCATGACGCTCATTGGCCTGGCTCTGGGGGCGGCTGGCTATTTCGGCTATCGCCGCCGCGACCTGGCCATTGGCTAGGGGTTGGTGGTCTTCGCGGCTGAGGTTACGTTGGTTTTGGCCTGTTTTTTGTGGCCTGTTCAGGGCCTATGGGCAATGACTTCGGCTGAAGTGTTGCCAGGGATACGGCGTGCCGCATCCAGCATGTGACCCGAACA